>JADGRR010000297.1 GCA_017880745.1 Burkholderiales bacterium | reverse complement strand
CATTCTGATGCGCGGCGGGCTGTTCATGTACCCGAAGGACAGCAAGGACGCGGCCAGTGCGGGGCGCCTGCGCCTGCTGTACGAGGCGAACCCGATGGCGCTGCTGATCGAACAGGCGGGGGGCGCGGCCTCGACCGGACGCGGGCGCATACTCGAAGTCGAGCCGGACGGGCTGAACCAGCGCGCGCCGGTAATCCTGGGCTCGAAGGACGAGGTCGAGCGCATTGCGCGCTATCATGACGAGCACGAGCGCGGCGTGGATCAGCCCTACACCTCGCCGCTGTTCAACGAGCGCTCGCTGTTCGTGCAGCAGTGAACGTCGGCCGGATTCGATAAAAGCGGAGCAGCAGTCATGTCAGCGAAGCACCCGGTCATTGCGATCACCGGCTCATCCGGTGCCGGCACCACCTCGGTCACGCGCACCTTCCAGCACATTTTCCGCCGCGAGCAACTCGATGCCGCGATAGTCGAGGGGGATTCGTTCCACCGCTATGACCGCACGGCGATGAAAGCGGCGATGGCGGAGGCGGCGCAAAGCGGCAACAACCATTTCAGCCATTTCGGCGCGGACGCCAACCTGTTCGACGAACTGGAGGCGCTGTTTCGCAGCTATGGCGAGAACGGCGGCGGGCGCAGCCGCAAGTACCTGCACAACGAGGCCGAAGCCGCGCCCTTCGGACAGGAGCCGGGCACGTTCACGCCGTGGGAGGAGATACGCCAGGGTACGGATTTGCTGTTCTACGAAGGCCTGCACGGGGCGGTAGTCACCGACAAGGTCAATATCGCGCGTCACGCCGACCTGCTGGTGGGCGTGGTGCCCACGATCAATCTGGAGTGGATCCAGAAACTGCACCGCGACAAGGCCACGCGCGGCTACTCCACCGAGGCCGTGGTGGACACCATCCTGCGGCGCATGCCCGATTACGTGAATTACATCGTGCCGCAATTTGCGCAGACGCATATTAATTTCCAGCGCGTGCCGACGGTCGATACCTCGAACCCGTTCATTGCGCGCGACATCCCGAGCGCCGACGAGAGTTTCCTCGTGATCCGCTTCGCCAATCCAAAGGGGATCGACCTGCCGTACCTGCTCACCATGCTGCACGACTCGTTCATGTCGCGGCCGAACATCATCGTCGCGCCGGGCGGAAAGATGGAACTGGCGATGCAGCTGATTTTCACGCCCATGATCCTGCAGTTGATGGACCGCAAACGCCGCGCCTAGGCGCGCGGCGTCGTTTCGTGCCGGGCGTTGGCGCCCGCCATGGAAAAATCGCGCCGCTTCGACGATAATCCCCACTTCACTGGTTCCCACCCGCCATGAAAACCACCACCACCGAACTAGCCAACGCCATCCGTGCCCTGTCCATGGACGCGGTGCAGGCCGCCAACTCCGGCCATCCGGGCATGCCCATGGGCATGGCCGAGATCGCGGTCGCCTTGTGGACGCGCCACCTGCGCCACAATCCGGCCAACCCCAAATGGGCCGACCGCGACCGTTTCGTGCTTTCCAACGGCCACGGTTCGATGCTGCAATACTCGCTGCTGCATCTCACCGGCTATGCTTTGCCGATGGCTGAACTGCGGCGCTTCCGTCAACTGCATTCGATGACGCCGGGCCACCCGGAAGTCGGCGTGACCCCGGGCGTGGAAACCACCACTGGGCCGCTCGGCCAGGGCATCGCCAACGCAGTCGGCATGGCGCTCGCGGAGCGCTTGCTCGCCGCCGAGTTCAACCGGCCGGGCCTCGCGATCGTCGACCACCACACCTATGTCTTCCTCGGCGACGGCTGCCTGATGGAAGGCATTTCGCACGAGGCCTGCTCGCTCGCCGGCACGCTCGGGCTGGGCAAGCTGATGGCGTTCTACGACGACAACGGCATCTCCATCGACGGCAAGGTGAAAGGCTGGTTCACCGATGACACGCCGAAGCGCTTCGAGGCCTACGGCTGGCACGTCGTTCCCGCAGTGGACGGCCACGACGTCGACGCCGTGGATCGCGCGATCCGCGCGTCCAAGGCGGTGACAGATCGTCCCAGCCTGATCTGCTGCAAGACGATCATCGGCAAGGGTTCCCCAAATAAGGCCGGCTCGCACGAGGCGCACGGCGCGGCGCTGGGCGAAAAGGAAGTCGCGGCCACGCGCGTGGCGATCGGCTGGAATTACCCGCCGTTCGAGGTGCCGAAGAGCATCTACGAGGGTTGGGACGCGCGCCCGCGCGGCGCCGCAATCGAGCGCGAATGGGACGAGCGCTTCGGCGTATACGAGAAGCAGCAGCCGGAGCTCGCGCGCGAGTTCCGGCGGCGCATGGCGGGCGAATTGCCCGCGAATTGGAAGGCGCATTGCGACGCGCTGCTGGCGAAGATCGACGCCAAGGCCGAGACCATCGCCACACGCAAGGCGTCGCAAAATGCAATCGAAGGCCTGGCGCCGGCGCTGCCCGAATTCGTCGGCGGCTCGGCCGACCTCACCGGGTCGAACCTCACCAACTGGTCGGGGGCGAAGCCGGTGAGCGCTTCAGGCGGCGGCAACTACATTTCCTACGGCGTACGCGAATTCGGCATGGCGGCGATCGCGAACGGCATGGCGCTGCACGGCGGGCGCATTCCGTTCTGCGGCACCTTCCTCACCTTCTCCGACTACCAGCGCAACGCGTTGCGCATGGCGGCGCTGATGAAGCTGCGCAATATTTTCGTGTTCACCCACGACTCGATCGGCCTCGGCGAGGACGGCCCGACGCACCAATCGGTCGAACACATCTCGAGCCTGCGGCTGATGCCCAACCTGGACCTGTGGCGGCCGTGCGACACAGTGGAATCGGCGCTGGCCTGGATCAAGGCGGTCGAGCGCAGCGACGGCCCGACGGCGCTGGTGTTCTCGCGCCAGAACCTGCCGTTCCAGCAGCGCGACGCAAAGGCGCTCGCGGGGATTGCGCGCGGCGCTTACGTGCTCGCCGATTGCGCGGGTGCGCCGCAGGTGCTGATACTCGCAACCGGCTCGGAAGTCCAGCTCGCCATGGGTGCGCAGGCCAAACTCTTTGATGAGGGTGTGCGCGTGCGCGTGCTCTCCATGCCCTCGACCAGCGTATTCGACCGCCAGGATGCCGCTTACCGCGAAACGGTTCTGCCTCGCGGCGTGCCGCGCGTCGCGGTGGAGGCGGGCGTGTCCGACTATTGGCGCAAGTACGTCGGCCTGGAGGGCGCGGTGATCGGCATTGACCGCTATGGCGAGTCCGCCCCGGGTCCGGAACTGTTCAAGTACTTCGGCTTTACCGTGGACAACGTCGTGGCAGCGGTGAAAAGCGTGATCTGAGCAGACCCGGGCGGGTGCAAGCGGATTGATATTGCTCAAACTGTATCCGCGACTATCCGTGTATACGTGTATCCATCCGTGTGAACCCACGGTTCCAACTCTCTGCTAGGAGCAAGTCATGACTATCAAGGTGGCAATCAACGGCTACGGCCGCATCGGACGCAATATCATGCGCGCGCACTACGAGGGCGGCAAGAAACACGATATCCAGATCGTCGCCGTCAACGACCTGGGCAATGCCAAGACCAACGCCCATCTGACCCGCTACGACACCACGCACGGGAAATTCCCCGGCACGGTGGCGGTGGAGGGCGACTTCATGATCGTGAACGGGGACAAGATCCGCGTTTGCGCCATTCGCAATCCGGCTGAACTGCCATGGGCCGAGATGGGCGTGGACCTGGTGATGGAGTGCACGGGACTGTTCAACAGCAAGGAGAAGGCGAGCGCTCACCTCAAGGCGGGCGCGAAAAAAGTCATCCTCTCCGCCCCCGGTGGCAAGGACATCGACGCCACCGTGGTCTATGGCGTAAACCACAACGTGCTGAAGGCGGCGCACACCGTGATTTCGAATGCCTCCTGCACCACCAACTGCCTGGCGCCGATGGTGAAGCCCCTGCACGACAAGATCGGCCTGGTCTGCGGCCTGATGACCACCATCCACGCCTACACCAACGACCAGGTGCTGACCGACGTCTACCACGAAGACCTGCGCCGTGCGCGCTCGGCCACCATGTCCATGATCCCGACCAAGACCGGCGCGGCGGCAGCGGTGGGACTGGTGCTGCCGGAGCTGAACGGCAAGCTCGACGGCTACGCCATGCGCGTGCCCACGATCAACGTTTCCGTCGTCGATCTGTCGTTCATCGCCAAGCGCGCGACCACCGTAGAGGAAATCAATCAGGTGATGAAAGAGGCGGCCGAAGGCAGCCTGAAGGGCATCCTCGCCTACAACACCGAACCGCTGGTGTCGGTGGACTTCAACCACAATCCGCATTCCAGTATTTTCGACGCCACCCTCACCAAAGTGTCGAACGGCACGCTGGTGAAGGCGTCCGCCTGGTACGACAACGAGTGGGGATTCAGCAACCGCATGCTCGATACGACGGTTGCGTTCATGAACGCGAAATAGCCCGTGTCGTGGCCATGCCGCTGTTCACCGCGGCAGAGTCTGATATTGCCAAGCGGCATGATGCCCGAGGTTAAACGGAGCGAGCAATGACCATCCTCAAAATGACCGACCTCGACCTGCGCGGAAAGCGCGTGCTGATCCGCGTGGATTTCAACGTGCCCGCCAAGGACGGTAAGATCAGCGACGACACGCGCATACGCGCGGCGTTGCCGCGGATCCGCGCGGCGCTCGCCCAGGGCGCGCGGGTGATGCTGACCTCGCATTTCG
>JADGRR010000296.1 GCA_017880745.1 Burkholderiales bacterium | reverse complement strand
TGCCATGGGAAGCCGAGCCGCAGTTCGTGATCGGCGAACTGGCGCGCAAACGCGGCGCGGAGAGTCCAAACCGCCTGGTCGCCTCGGCCAAGTCCTGGCTCTCTTACGCTGGGGTGGACCGCACTGCGCCGATCTTGCCTTGGCAAGCGCCCGAAGAGGTGCCCAAGCTATCGCCGGTCGAAGCGTCGTCGCAGTTCTTGCAGTACTTGCGCACCGTGTGGGACAGCGGCGAGGCAGGGGAGCTAGGAGAACTCGCTCTTGCGCAGCAAGACGTGCTGCTCACTGTGCCCGCTTCGTTCGACGAAGAAGCCCGCGAGTTGACCAGGCGCGCCGCCGAACAGGCCGGTTATCCGCACGTCACATTGCTGGAAGAGCCACTGGCAGCATTTTACGCGTGGCTTGAAAGCCAGGGTGATGCCTGGCGCCGCCGCATCAAGGTCGGCGACCTCGTTCTCGTGTGCGACGTCGGCGGCGGCACCACGGATCTTAGCCTCATCGTGGTTTCCGAAGAGAACGGCGACCTGACGCTGAAGCGCGTCGCCGTTGGCGATCACATCTTGCTGGGCGGCGACAACATGGACTTGGCGCTGGCGCGCGTTCTGCAGCAGCGCCTTGAGGCCTTGGGCAACCGCATCGATACCTGGCAGTTGCACGGCCTGTGGCATCAGTGCCGCATCGAGAAGGAAAAACTGTTCGAATCGCCCAAGACGCAGAAGCGCCCAATCACGTTGCTGGGCAAGGGGACGAAGCTCATCGGCGGCACCATCAAGACGGAACTGGTGCGCCAAGACCTCGACCAGGTTCTGGTCGAAGGATTTTTTCCCAAGGTCGCGAGCGGCGAATTACCGACACGGCAACGCCGGGTTGGCTTTCAGGAGTTGGGTCTGCCGTATGCGGCCGATCCCGCCATCACCAAGCACCTGGCGCGGTTTCTGTCGGAGCAAGTTCGCAACAGTCCCGAGGCGGCGGGCATCCGGCGCGGCCCGAGCGGACTGGCATGTCCCACGCACATCCTGTTCAACGGCGGAGTGATGAAAGCGGCGGTGCTGCGCGACCGGGTGGTCGAGGTGCTCAACAGCTGGTTACGACAAGAAGGATTCGACGCGCTCGGGGCCGAGCAAATTCTGGAAGCTCCCGACTTGGAGCACGCCGTTGCGCGCGGCGCGGCCTATTACGGGAAGGCGCGGCGCGGTCGCGGCGTGCGTATCCGCAGTGGCGCCTCGCGGACGTACTACATCGGAATTGAAAGCGCAATGCCCGCAGTGCCCGGCATGGAAGCTCCGCTCAAGGCGCTCTGTGTCGTTCCCTTTGGCATGGAGGAGGGCACCGAGGCCACGATTCCCGACCGGGAGTTTGGCCTCGTCGTCGGCGAACCCGCCGAGTTTCGGTTCCTAAGTTCCAGCGTCCGTAAGCAGGACAAGGTCGGCAGCCTGCTGGAAGATTGGGGCGCCGATATCGAGGAACTCAGCCCACTGGAGGTCACGCTCAAACTGGATGGCCAGCAGGGAACGGTTGTACCGGTGCGGCTCGAGACTCGCGTCACCGAACTCGGCACCCTCGAGGTCTGGTGCGTATCCCGCGACGGCACCGAGCGCTGGAAGCTGGAGCTGAACATCCGAGAAAAGACTCGCGAAAAGACCGGGAGGTGAGGTCGTCGGTGCCTTCTCGTTATCTGATCGGCATCGATCTGGGCACGACTAACTCTGTCGTGGCGTACATCGATACTCAGAAAGTCGCTGATGCGGACTCCCCCATTTGTGTGTTCCCCGTACCGCAGTTGGTGGGACAGGGGGAAGTCCGCACGCTTCCTGCACTTCCTTCTTTTCTTTACTTCCCCACCGAAGATGAGTTGTCTGCCGGAGCAGTGAGCGCCACGTGGGATGAGAATCCGCCAATGGTTACCGGTGTGCTCGCACGCGAACAGGGAGCGCTTGTGCCGAGCCGCCAAGTGTCATCGGCCAAGTCGTGGCTTTCCTATCCTGGCGTGGATCGCCGCGCCAAGATCCTGCCGGCCCAAGCGGAACCGCCGCAGCCGATGATTTCCCCTGTCGAAGCGTCCGCGCGCTACCTCATGCATCTGCGCGACGCCTGGAACGGCGCGATCGGGACTGATGCGGAAACGCGCTTCGAGCATCAGGAAATCGTCCTCACCGTGCCCGCTTCGTTCGATGAGGAAGCGCGTGAGCTGACGGTCGAAGCCGCCCGCCGTGCCGGGCTCGACAAACTCACTCTGCTCGAAGAACCGTTGGCCGCGTTTTATGCATGGATTGCAGCGAATCGAGACGCGCAGGCAGGCGGCGGTGAAGACCTCCGCGATGGCGAACTGATTCTGATCTGCGACATCGGCGGCGGCACGACCGACTTCAGCCTGGTGCGCGCTCGCTTGGTCAACGGCGAGTTGCAGTTTGAGCGAACCGCCATCGGCGAGCACCTTTTGCTCGGCGGCGACAATCTCGATTTTGCCCTGGCCCGCCGCGTGGAAGACAAACTCGTGGAAGACAAGCTCAAAGACATCAAGCTCACGCTGCGACAGCGTTATGCGTTACGCCGGGCCTGTTGTGCCGCGAAAGAGCGGCTGCTGAGCGATTCGTCCTCGGAACTGTCGCACGTGCCGGTCACGGTTTTGGGCAGTGGCCGTGCCGTCGTCGGACAGGCGCTCAGCGTTGACCTGACGCGCGAGGAAGTCCTGGAGATTCTGACGGCCGGGTTCCTGCCAATCACGGCGCCGGATGAGATGCCGGCGCATGGCCGGCCAACAGGGCTGCGCGAACTCGGCCTGCCCTACGCCAGCGATCCCGCCATCACCAGGCACCTTGCCGCATTTCTGACGCAAGCGGCGGTCGCCATGAACGGTTCGTCGGCTAACCATTCGTCTGCAAACCAAGATTCTGCACGCCAAGGTTCTGCAAACCAACGCATGGCTCGACCGAATGCCGTGCTCTTCAATGGCGGCTTCTGTGCGCCGGCCGTGGCTCGCGAGAGGATTGTCGAGGCAATTTCCGCCTGGTTCGGTGGCGCCCAAAGCGGCTGGCGGCCCAAGCTCCTCAACAACGAAGCGGTAGATAGTGCGATAGATAGTGCGGTAGAAAGTGCGGTTGCTCGGGGTGCTGCCTACTACGGCCGCGTGAGGCGCGGCACTGGTTTGCGCATCAGGGCCGGCAGCGCGCGCACGTACTACATCGGGTGGCGGTCGGACGACGGTCTGCAGGGCATCTGTGTTTTGCCTGCCGGGGTCGAAGAGGGCGCCACACTTCCGCTGCTCAATCGCGAATTCTCGGTGCTGGCTAACCGCCCGGTGTCGTTCACGCTGTACAGTTCGCGCACACGGCACGATGCGCACGGCGAAGTCGCTCGGTTGGACGAAGCGGACGAAGCGAATGTGCATCGTCATGCACCGCTCGTGACCTTGTTGCGATACGGCAAGAAAATGCGCGACGTGCACTTGATTGTAGGTCTCAGAGCCAATTTCACGGAGGTTGGCACGCTCGAACTCTGGTGTGAATCGCGGGACACGCCGCATCGCTGGCGGCTGCAATTCGAACTGCGCGGCGAAGAGGCACAAGCGCAGCAACTCGATACGGCGAAACCACAACCCGTGCCGGCACGTTCATCGGCCATTACCACTTCCGATGCAACTGTCGAATCCGCTGCGCAATTGATCCGCGGTGTTTTTGGCGGCTCTGCTGACGGCGACACTCTGGCGCCCGAGATCCTTGTCAGCCAAATGGAAGCGGCGCTCGGTGCGAAGAAAGACTCGTGGCCCATCTCGGCCATTCGCCGGTTCGGCGATGTGCTCATCGAGGTTGCCGCCGGACGCAAAAAGTCTCCGCGCCATGAGGTGCGTTGGCTCAATCTATCCGGCTTCTGTTTGCGGCCGGGGTTCGGTGTACCGGGTGATGCTGCGCGCGTTAACGGCCTGCGCACAATCGCCTCGAACGAGCTCGTCTTTGCGGACGATCTGCAATGTCAGGTCGAAAGGCTCGTGCTGTTGCGTCGGATCGCCGGCGGCATCAACGCCAGTTTGCAGCAGGCGCTCTACCGCAAGCACAATCGTGCCGCTAGCAAGAAGAAGGGCCGCGTGAACCGGCAACTCGAGTACGAGGAGTGGCGGCTGGTTGCGAGCCTTGAGCACCTGCTCGCTAGCACCCGTGCTTCGCTTGGCCATGAGCTGGTGGCGAAGATCGGAAAGGAACCTGGAGATGCAATTTGGCTGTGGTCGCTCGGCCGATTGGGCGCCCGCATTCCGCTGTACGGGCCGCGGCACTCTGTAGTGGCGGCTGAAATTGCCGGCGAGTGGCTCAAAGCGCTGCTGGACTTATCTACGTTCACGGCGGTAACGGGTTCCGCCATCGCACTGATTGCGCGGCGCACCGACGATCACTCGCGTGACATCGATGATGCAATTCGCGAGCAGGCAATCTCCCGCTTGATGGCGCTTGGGATCGCCGAAGAAACCATCCATCCTCTGTCAAAGTACGTCTCGCCCGAACGGGCGGACGCGGTCCGCAGCTTCGGGGAATCGCTGCCGCCCGGGTTGCAAGTTGTCAACTCTTCGAACTGCTTGATGTCGGTACCTGCGTTGCACAGCTCTGGTCCGACTTTTTCAAAACCGGCGTGAACCGCAGGTACCAATCGAAACTGAAATCGGCGAGACGCGAAACCGCCGCCATTTTTCATCTACTCGATTGTCCCACCGGGTTTCAGCGCGAACGTCACGAACCAGGCGTAGCTGTACAACC
>JADGRR010000295.1 GCA_017880745.1 Burkholderiales bacterium | reverse complement strand
TGAGGATGATGAAGCCGGCGCCCAAGGTGGCGATGCCGATGCGGATCATGCCCTGCGGCCCGAAGCGGTCGACGACCCAGCCGAGCACCGGGCCGAGCACGGCGGCCTCCATCGGCTGCAGCGCGGCGGCGCCAGAGAGCGAGGTCTTGCTCCAGCCGAGTTCCTCGACGAGCACCGCGAAGTAGGCGCCGAAGGCCTGGTGCAGCAGCGCGGACTGCAGAAACTGGATGCCACTTCCGGCGGCAACCATGCGCCAGCCGTAGAAGATCTTCATGGGCCAGCGTCAATCCGCCGTGGTGCGATATCCCGCGGTAATGTGTTTTGGCGCGATGTTGCTGATGCGCCAGCGGCCAGCATGCGCTTCGTACTCGAACAGCAATGGCGTGGCATTGGCTATATGCTGCTCCAGCAGATCGGCGCCGAGGCTGAAGACCAGAACGTACAACGGTCCGCCGTGGGCAACCAGCAAGGTAGAGGCTTCGGTGTCCAGAGCTTCGCCGATGCCGTCCTGAGTGCGCACCACGAAGTCGCGCAACGATTCGCCGTTCGGCGGCTCGTTGCGCCAGTCGAGGTCCAGCGACGACGTGCCGACCAGATCGCCGAACCATCTCTCGCGCAGGCGCGGCGCCGGAATCACAGGTGCGCATACGATTTCTGCCGCCGCCTGCGCCGTCTGCCAAGCGCGCCGCATATCGCTGGCGAGGATCCGCTCGACCGGATGCTCGCGCAAATACTCGGCCGCGCGCCTTGCTTGCGCCTGTCCCGTCGGATTCAGAGGAATGTCGGGAGGCTGATAGACTCGCCGCGCATTGCCTTCGGTTTCGCCATGGCGCAGGAACATGAACCGTTTCGCGCGCGGCTTGAGCGGCCGCTCTGCCGCAAGCCGCCGAACCTCGTCCAGACCATGCTTGATCAATCTGGATTGCCAGATCTTCAGGGCGTTGTCTGCCGTCATCAAGCCGCCTGCTCCGAGCGGGCGCGCCGGCCGCGCTTTGCGCCCGGCATCCGTTCGGTGTTTTATTCCTTTTCCTTGGTAATGACCACGCGA
The DNA here is from genome assembly GCA_017880745.1 of Burkholderiales bacterium. GTDB lineage: Bacteria > Pseudomonadota > Gammaproteobacteria > Burkholderiales > SG8-39 > 2-12-FULL-64-23. The sequence goes on along the minus strand of JADGRR010000295.1, from coordinate 3,697 downwards.
CTGACGAAGGTGACGCTGGGGAAAGTGCGGTTCAGGGTCTTGCTGTGGAAATTCGTCATGACCATGCCGTCGTCGAACCGGATCACATCGCCCTTTTTCGCGGGCACGGCGTTGGCGGCGAGCCACAACGTCTTCTTGTTCTGCGTCACCTCGAGGTAGGTATATGGGGCCGCGTCGATGGTGCTCAGTACCTTGGCTTTTTGCGGTAACTGGGCATCGGGCACGCTCTTGCCCTCGCTTTTCGTCGCCATGGGCGGGTGCCCGGCCGGAAGCGGCTGCGCGAAAGCGAGACCGGAAAAAACAGCAAGAGCAAGCAGTACGGGGAAGAGTTTCATGGACAGTCTTCTTTCTTGATCGAGTGGGAAGTGGATCATTATACTTCCTTATACTTCGCTTGATTCTTCCCGGCCAAATACGCTCATTCCCCTGATTCAGCCTTTGCCGGGCGGCTGCCACTCGAACGCGGCACGCACGTAGTCTTCACCCTCTTCGAGAAACTCCACCAGCTTGAGAAGGCGGCTGTGCTCGCCCATCATCACCTCGCACAATTGGCCGGGAACGTAGGTCTTGTTCTCGAGGATCATCACCGGGTGATCGTGCGACTTCAGCGCATCGGGCAGCATGACGGCGCGCAGGTAATCGTAGGAGAACGAGCCGGTGGACGTTTCCCAGTTGGCAGCCTGGTGCTCGCCCGCCCCGAGCACCCGCAGCCAGACCGAAACCGCACGCTTGGAAAAGATCCGGATGCCGCAGTGCAGCGCATTGTCCGCGTCGATGCGGCGGATGATGCCCACCCACCATGCCTTCTCGCCGTGGAGCTGGATGCCGCAGATCTTGCCCGGCTCGGCCCACTTGCCCAGATCCGGCGGAATATCGGCGCCCAACCCCCATTCGCTTTGGTCCTTTTGCACCCAGGTTTCAGGCGTGGACTCGATCTCCTCCGCCACCAGCTTCATTATGTTCGCCGTCTTGGCTTTGACGTCCATGTCCTCGCCAAGGGCCATGCCGGAGCCCAGTTCGATCTTCGTGACGCGCTGGCAGATCGGCTTCAAGCCGTGCACCACGCTCACTTCGGCCACGGCCTTGCTCCGGGCATAGCGCCGCTGCGGCGGCGCCACACCGAGGTAGACGCCTAGATGTTTGATCACGGTGATGATCTGCGCCGGCGAGAACTCCTGGCCAAAGCGCTGTTCCTCGCTGAGCATGTTCTTTTCACTCAGCAGCCTGAGTTCGGCGAGCTTGGACAGCGCCTGACCGCCGCCGATGAAGCGCTTGTTGGCGCCGGCCGCTTCCTTCGCCCGCATGTTCGAAGGCGGCCCGCCCATGCCCAGGTCGAGGACGAAATTGCACTCGGCCTGCGGCACACGCGACCACTCGGCGGAAATCGCAAAACGCGCCAGAATGCGAAAGGCGAGTTCGAGTTGCCCGGGCGGAAACTCGTGCGGCGCAGCCAGGTAAAGCAGCATGATCTTGAGCAGCTCCGCGCGCGCCGTGGTGTGCACTTCGCGCGCATAGGCGACGACCGGACGATCGTCGAAGCCCTTTAACTCGGCGAACGCGTACATGCGGTACAGCGGAGCCCACGCCTTGGAATCGATGCCGACAAAGCGCAAATGGCGCAGCTTGAAGCGCAGGCTCGCTGCGCGCAATGCGCGCGCCAGCGCGAGCGGCATCTCTTCCTCTACGTTCTTCGCGCCCTTCTCGCCATGCTCGAAATCGGCGACGCATTGGGCGTAGCCTTCGGCCAGCCGGCCCCAGTACTCGCACAGCGCGTCCCAAATGTTGCGCGTTGTGCGGTCCTGCTGGTGGATCTTCGAAAGAAACTGATTGAACAGGGGTCCGGTATGCACCGCCGCCGCCTGGTCGAGCAGGCGCATTACCGCCAGTCTATCGTCGCAGGCAAAGCCGGGGGTATCCTTGACCGAACCCACCCAGTGCGAGAGCTGCTCCAGGGTATCGACCGAGATGCCTTCAGGCAGGCCGGCGAGGACCTCGTTCGCCGCGTTCGCATCGCGCAGCGGATGGTCGGGCTTGCCGCCAAATTGCTTGAGCCAGTCGAGCATGCGTTTCTCCTCAGCCTTCAGCACTCCGCCTTCGCGACGAAGCCGACCGCCTACCGGGGGTCGGGAGCGTTCATTCCCGGATCAGGACGACCGGGCAACGCGCCAGATGAACGGTCTTGGTGGCGACTGAACCGAGCAGCATGCCCGACACCGCGCCCATGCCGTGCGTGCCCATGATGATCAAGTCGCATTTCAGTTTTTTCGCCTCGCCTGCCAGAGTCTCGGCGATCGGCCCCACCATGATGTGCAGGGTGCAGGCCAGCTTGGCGCGATCGAGCAGCTTTTTCGCCCCGCGCAGAGCGTCCTCGCCCTCCTCGCGGTAGTAGCGCTGCAGCGCCTCGTGCCCGACGGGCTTGATCAACCCCCCCAGGGTCGGAACCGGCAGATGCACATAGGCCAGGTGCAACTCTGGCGGCTGCTTGTAGGCGGATGCCTGCCGGATCACCGCCTTGGCTACTTTGGCGGAATGCGACGAACCGTCGACTGCGATCAGGATTCTGGTCACGCTATTCTCCTTGTTGATGTCGGCTATCCGGACTCGACGATACATGCTTCAGCGTCTGCCGAAAAATCCGGGCGCCTTTGCCGCACCGCGCCTGCTTCCGCCGCCAGATTGCCCGAAACCGGAATTCCAGGAAATCCATATCAGGTCATAGCGCGAAAAAAGCCAAGCGGGTCATGGGTCAGCGCTACCGAGACAATATAAAGGAATACCGCCAGGGCCCCAATCCACGCCACGGCGCGCGCGCCCCGGGTCTTGCCATAGCGCAATGCCACCAGACCCAAGCCGATATATACCAGCAACCCAACGAGCTTGGCGGTTAACCAGGCATCGGTCAGCGGATACTGGTGCAGCATCAGCGTCAGCGCGACCGCGCTCGCAAGCAGCAGGGTGTCGATTCCGTGCGGCAGGATTCTAACCCAGCGCCGCGAGAGTTGCGGCGACTCGCGCAGCATCCATACCCCGCGCACGAAAAACAGCGCGAAGCTTGCCAGCGCGCAGAGTTCATGTATGTATCTGGTCAGATGATACATAGCAGCCCTTGGCGGATACGCTCCCCCAGATCCGCGGCTCTGACCAAGCCCGCGACGCCGAAACCCGCCACCAGCGCACCGGTTGCCAGCCTGACGCGCCGATCCGAAGTGATGCCGCGCAGCCGCTTGAACACCATCCCTGCCAGCAGCAGGTTAGGCAGGGTTCCGAGACCGAAGGCGAGCATCACCGCAGCGCCGCTGCCGGCCCCGCCGCTCATCAATGCGGTTGCCAGCAGGCTGTACACCAGGCCGCACGGCAGCCAGCCCCATAGCGTGCCCAGAACGAAAGCTTTTCCCGCCGTGTCGGCAGGCAGGACTTTGGCGCTGTAGGGCTGAACGCGACGCCACAACCATGCGCCCAGGGACTCCAGCCGCGCCAGTTGATTGCCCAGACCGGCGAGATACACTCCCAGGCTGATCAGCACCAGATTGGCCAGCACGTAGAGCAGCAACTGCACCGGCAGTATCTGGTTGAACATGAGCCCCATGCCGCCGATCATGCCAATGATCGCCCCGGCCGCAGCATAGCTCGCGATCCGCCCCGCGCTGTAGGACAGATGCAGGCTCCATGCATGGCGCCGGCGCGGCGTTTGCACCGT
>JADGRR010000294.1 GCA_017880745.1 Burkholderiales bacterium | reverse complement strand
TGGTAGGCGAAGCCGGCGGCCCCCTGGCGAAGGCGAGCCCGACTCAGAGCGCGAGCGCGGCGGGGTCCTCGATCCAGGCGGCGATGGTCTCTTCGGCAGCGGCGGGATCGGTCTGGTGCACGCGCAGCAGGGACAGCGCGGCCTCGTGCCAGTGCGCGCTGCCGGCTTGGGCGACCTCGCGCAAGGGAGCCAGGCTTCCTGCCTCGCGCCAGCGGCGGTAAGCCTGCGCGAGCAGCGGGAACAGGCTCGCGCGCACACCCTCGAAGTTGGCAAAATAAAAATGGATCGAGCCGGCTGCATCGCGCTCGATCAGGCGCGGCAGGGTGGACAGGCAATCGGCCAGGTTGTCGCGCACCGCGCGCGCGAGGATCTCGGCGCGTCGGCCGGTGAACGAAGCGATGAGATCCCGCCACGCAGACCCGAGCAGCGGCTCGGCCATCGCTTCTCCGAGTTCGTGCAGGATCAGCGTCTCTGCCTCCTGCTCGGCCATGCGCTCGAGCCCGGTTTCCGCGTCTGCTGCAAAGCCATAGCAGTCGAGCGCCGATTTCAGGGCGCCGCCGGCCTTGCGCACGCCCCAGATTTCCACTTTTTCCCAGAGCCAGCGGCGCAGCGCGTCCCGGCGCAGGAACACCGCGCCGTCCAGCAGCGCTGCGGGAGGAGCTGAAAGGTCGCGCGCATACTCGCAGCCGGAGACGAACAGCGTGAGCCCCTGCCGCCGTTCATCGCGCTCCAGTTGCGCCAGAAAGAAATGCGGCTTGCCGAAACGGCCGTATCCGGCGCCATACACCAAGCCCTGCGGCACCAGCGCGGCGTTGATCGCGCCGACATCGAATGCGTCGTAGTTGTGCTCGCCCAATGGCAGCCGCTCCAGAGCATCGGCCTGCAGAGCGTCCCATAGCGCCTCGCGTTCCGAAATCCAGTTTCCCAACTCCTGCCGTGGCACCGACCGTGCCAGCGGCAGCTCGTGCTCCCAGCGGTAAAACTCGCGCATTTCGAGAAGGTAATTGCACAGCGTCATCTCGCGCGCGTGACGCGCGTCGGCGATGTGGCAGTTGCGCTGCACGCTCTGCGTCAGCCGGGGAAAATTGGATAAGGGCATCATTTCGGCAGCCGGAAAGCCGACTCGTCCATGCCAGGGGTTAGCGCCGGTTAACATTCATGGACGGGCGCTCAGTCGTCGTCGGGATTAGGCTGTGGCGAGCGCTGCTGTGACAGGAGGTCTTCTGCATGCAGTTCGTTGTCGGCGAGGATCACCTTGATCGACCCGTCCTCCGCGTGGGTCAGCGCAGCACGCAAAACCTTGGCACGCGCGGAGGCGTCGCGAAAAGCGGAGTGCTGTTCGATCTTATCCAGCCTGCGGATGGGAAAGCTGAATACCTTGTAGATGTAATAGGGCATGGTCAGGCGATCGCAGCGGCCAGTTGTGCCTCGGGGAAGCCCTGCTCCCGCAGCGCCATTGTGACGGTACGGACGAATGCTTCGGGCCCGGCGAGATAGATGTCGAACGCGTTCAGATTAGCGTGGTCCGCGCCGATGCGCCGGACCAGCTCCTGCGCGTCGGCATGCTCCGCGGTAATCGGCACATAACTGAAATTGTCCAGGGCATCGGCCCAGGAGCGGCAGAGGTTGGCAAGGTAATGGCCTGCCGGGCGGGTAGCCAGCCAGTAAAGATGCAGCCGCTCCGACGCCTCCAGCGCCATGGCGTGCTCGACGAGGCTCTTGATCGGCGCAAAGCCGGTGTCGCAGGCGACGAACACGATGGAACGTGAAGAATCCGCGCGCAACACGAAATCACCCCAGGGACCAAACAACGTGACCGCATCGCCGGGCTTGAGTGAGTCAAATACCCTCTGGGCGAAGCCGTCCTGCGCATTGCGCACGACATGGAAATGCAAATTGCGGTCATCGCAGGGACAGCTGGCGATCGGCAGTTGCGCCGAAGCTGCCCCTGTCGTCAAGGTCAGGTTCTGCCCCGCCAAAAAACGCAGGCGGTTGGTGCGCGGCGTCTGCAGGTGCAGCAGCATGAGGTCGTCACCGAGCGCTTGCATCGCCTTGACCTGCGCCACGATCTGCTGCGGCGGAATATCGCCCGCCTCGACCGATTCGAGCGCCTCGATCACGAGATCGCCGACCGCCGTGTGCGAGCACATCAGCGTGTAGCCCTGCTGCTTCTCCGCCTCGCTCAAGACGTAATCCTGGTGGCGCACTTTTTGCACCTGGCCGGACACGACGCGCGCCTTGCACAGTCCGCAATTGCCGTTGCTGCAGCCATAATTTAGCGCCAGCCCCGACCGCAGCGCGGCATCGAGAATGGTATCGGCGCCATCGACAAAGAATTCGTGGCGGCTCGGGCGGACTACGACATGGGCGGACATCACGCGCAGCATATCATCCATCACGGTAAGTGCATTCGGCGCTTCCGTCCCACCCAGAACGGCTTCCAGATCGCGGTCGAGAAGCTCCCCAAGTTTCGCGGCACTCTTGCGCACCGTGTCCGCTCCTTGCGTCTCCTCCTGGCGCAGGCGCTCGCGCAGCTGCACTACCATGGCGTGATAGCGCTGCAGATGCGCCCGCAGGTCGGCCAGCTCGCGGCTCTGTTCGAACAGGCGCTGCGCGAGAATCTCCCTGTCGGGCAGCAAGTGTTCGCGCACCCGCTTGCCGAAGGCTTCCTCCTTGATTTTCGCGACGCGCTCGAAGCCGGCATCGCTCTCCAGCTTGATCTCCGGATAGATGCGCAACAGATCGCCGCCGGACACCATGCCGTCGAAGGACGCGAGTTCCCCGCTGCGGATTTTCTGCTGCAGCGCCCCGCGCGCAACGCCCACGAGCCGAGCCGCCCGCGACAGGCTAAGCAATTGCCGCATGTGGTGCTCCGGAAACACGACGCGGACGAACCGGCCGCTCGAGCGGCCGGTTCATCCCGCGCGCCGCTCAGGGCCTGCGCGCGTAGCGCTCGTGCATATGCTGTCCTAAGGCGAGCATGAAGCGCAGCGTCTCCTGGGTGCGGGGATCGGTGAGCATCCGGTACATGGCAACGATGCCGCCCTTGGTGCGTTCGGCGTCGGCCTGCTTTGCGGCCGTTTCCATACTCTCCAGCAGCCCGCCGACCATGTCGAGCCGATCGACAAACGCGGGCAAGAGTGCTGCGACGCGCTCAAGCGACCCGCTCGCCTCCAGCTTCGCCAACATCTCGACCAGCCGGCCTGCGCCACCGCGGTTCAGCCGGTCGAGCAGCGACAGGCCTTCGCTCGCGGCTTCGGCCAATCGACCCACGATCTCCTCGCTCATTGCGTCCTGCGCCGCGCCGTAGACCCGCGCCAGTTGCGCCAGGCGCTCGATGTCGCCGTCCGCCACCAGCCGCGTCAGCGTCGGCAGCGCCTTTTCCAGACCCGAACGCTGGACCTGATCGAGCAGACTCAGGCCGCCGCCGGCCGCATCGGCAATGCGCCCCACCATTTCCTCGGTCAGCGCGTCCTCCGCCGAGCCGTAGATGCGCGCGAGGTTTACCACGCGCTGCAGGTCGCCGTTGTCGACCATCTGCGCGAGCAGCGGAATCGCGCGCGCGAGGCCGCTGCGGTTCACCTGATCGACCAGATCCATCGCATCGGCCGCGGTACCGGCAACGCGGCCGACGATGTCGTCGGTCATCGCATCGCGTGCCGCAGTCGCGATGCCTTCGAGTTCCTCCAGCGTGCCGGGCACGTCCTTCGTTTCAGTGTTCATGTTCCCTCCCGGCTACAGTAGCCCGCGCGCCGAGGCCCAATAAAGTTTGTTATAGGCCATCTTGAACCAGTGCATGGCGCGGGTAGGCGCCTTGGGGTCGGGCGGATTCGTGTAGTTGAACATGGCATAGGTCGCGCGGTCGAGACCGGCTTCGATGAAGCAGAAAACCTTGCCGTCGTAATCGCGCACCGGCGTGGTCGTGCCCATCTTGATCATCCCCGCAATATTCTCGCCCAGCGTTTCGGCTTCGAAGTGCGCGGTGGAGCCCGCCTTGCTGATCGGAATGTTGGTGGTGTCGCCGATCACGAACACGTTCGTGCGCCCCTCCATGTTGAGTTTGGTTTTGTTGGTCGGAATCCAGCCGTTCTGGCCGAGCCCGTTCTTCTCGATGACCTCCATCCCGCGGTGCGCGGGAATTGCAATCAGCAGATCGTAGTTGACCTCCGAACCCTCTTCGCTGCGCAGAATTCGCTTCTCGCCGTCGACCTCCTTGATGTTGAAAAAAGTCTCGGAGGTGATGCCGAGCCGGCCGAACTCGGGGGCCGCCCACTTGGCGACGTTTTCCAGGCTGTGCACCCGGTTTATCGGGTAAGTGTAATGCAGTTTCACCTTGTCGCCCAGGCCGCGCTCCTTGAAGTAGTCGTGCAGCATGAACGTGATTTCCAGCGGGGCCATCGGGCACTTGTGCGGCACGCCGACGGTGATCACCACTTTGCCTCCCTGGAACTCCTGCAGCCGGCGCATCATCTTGAGCGCGGTCTCTTCCGTATAGAAGAACTCTGCGTTCTCCGCCAGGCCTTTCACCTCTTCGGCAACCATGCGCGAGCCGGTGGCGATCACCAGCACATCGTAGTCATAGGTCTTGCCGCTCTTCGCCTTGACCTGATTGTTGTCGAGCTTGAACTCCACTACCGGATCGACGTGGAATTCGATGCCCGGCTCGAGCAGGCTCGCCTGGTCGCGGTACAGCGCGTCGGGCGTGGTGCGGCCGATGGCGAGATAGAGCAGGCCGGGCTGGTAGAGATGC
>JADGRR010000293.1 GCA_017880745.1 Burkholderiales bacterium | reverse complement strand
GGTAGAAATCCGCGCCATGGAAACTGGCGAAGGCCTCGAGTTTGTCCAGCGCCCCCGCAGCCTCGAAGGCTTCGGCGTAGAGCTCGATCGCCGCGTGCGCGGTGTAGATGCCCGCATGCCCGCACGGCGCCTCCTTGTTGCGGCGCGAGTGCGGCGCGCTGTCGGTGCCGAGGAAGAACTTGGGGTTGCCGCCGGTTGCGGCCTCGACCAATGCAAGGCGGTGCGCCTCGCGCTTGAGCAGCGGCAGGCAGTAGTGATGCGGGCGGATGCCGCCGGCGAACATCGCATTGCGGTTCAGCAGCAGGTGGTGCACGGTGATGGTGGCGGCGACGTTCGCCGGAGCCGCGGCCACGTACTGGGCCGCCTCGCGCGTGGTGACGTGCTCGAGCACCAGCCGCAAGCCGGCAAAGCGCTGCGTGATCTGCGGCAGCACCGTGTCCATGAACGCCTGTTCCCGGTCGAACACATCGACCTCCGGGTCGGTGACCTCGCCGTGGAGCAGCAAGGGCAGATCCGCCTTTTCCATCGCCTCCAGCGCGCGGAAGCAGTGCTCGAGGCGCGTCACGCCGGAATCGGAATTGGTGGTGGCTCCGGCCGGGTAATACTTGACTGCATGCACTCTGCCGCTCGTCTTCGCCAGCGCGATCTCATGCGGCGCGGTGTTGTCGGTGAGATAGAGCGTCATCAGCGGTTCGAAACTCGCATTTTCTGGCAACGCCGCAAGAATGCGGCGGCGGTAGCCCTCGGCCAGCTCTACCGTGGTCACCGGCGGTCGCAGGTTGGGCATGACGATGGCGCGCGCAAACTGTCGCGCCGTATGCGGCAGCACCGCGGCGAGCGCGGCGCCGTCGCGCAAGTGCAGGTGCCAGTCGTCGGGGCGGGTGAGCGTGAGGGTTTGCATGGCAGGCGCAATTATACGCGTCGCGAGCCGCTAGCCCGAACATCAAACAGATACGGCGACTTACGTGCTATGGCAGCGCGCCAGCGGGCTTGCGCGCACGCCAACTGTGTTTTCTGTCTGGATAAAAAGCGCATGCGTACAGCAAACACGGCTATTGTTAACCGCGAGGACGGTGCGGGGGTTTTATACAAGGTCGTCGATTGCGCACGGATATGCTTTTCATCCGTGCGCAATCGACGACCCGCGCGGACGGCTTTTCGTCCGCGCAACATCGCAACGCCGCAACAACCGTGATGGCACAAATGAAGTCGCCACGAATAGCAGCAAAGAAGACGCTACCTTTCCCCTGCAGCATCACGCAGAGCGAGCGCCCGTTCATACAACTCGTTCTTGCGCGCGCCGGTAATCGCGGCGGCGAGCGCGGCCGCCTGCTTCAGCGGCAGCCCCGCAAGCAGCAGGCGCAGCACCCGCTCGGCCTCGGCCGGCAAGCCTTCCTGCTTTTCCTCCTGAGCGCCGGAGACGATCAGCACGAACTCGCCGCGTTGGCGGTTGGTGTCGGCCGCAAGCCACGCCCCTGCCTCATCCAGGCGGCAGCGGTGGATGGCCTCGAACAGCTTGGTCAGCTCGCGCGCGATCACGATCTCGCGTTCCGCGCCGAGCGTTGCGGCGAGGTCGGCGACGCACTCGGTCACGCGGTGCGGCGCCTCGTAGAACACCAGCGCGTACGGAAGCTCGCGCAGCGCCGCGAGCGCCGTGCGCCGCCCCGCGGGCTTGGCCGGCAGAAAGCCGTAGAACAGAAAATGCGGCGCCGCCAGACCCGCCGCCGACAGCGCGGTAATGGCGGCGTTGGCGCCGGGTATCGGGCAGACCGTAATGCCCGCCTCCATTGCGCGCGCCACCAGCAACGCTCCCGGATCGGAAATCCCGGGCGTGCCGGCGTCACTCACCAAGGCGATGGTCTTGCCCGAGCGCATCCGGGCGACGAGTTCGGCTGCGCGCACCGTTTCGTTGTGTTCGTGCAAAGCGACGAGCTTGGCGCTGATGCCGTGGTGTGCGAGCAGGTGCCCCGTCGTGCGCGTGTCTTCCGCGGCCACCAGATCGGCTTCGGCCAGCACCGCAAGCGCGCGCGCGCTGATGTCGCCCAGATTTCCAATCGGCGTGGCAACGACATATAATTTCCCCGCACCCTCCGAGGCTTGCTCCCCATGGCCCTGCCGTTTCGACTGCGTCGCGCGCCGCTCGCTTTTGTGCTGCTTCTCCATGGCATGGGATTGTGCGTTGCGGCCGACAATGAAGCAAGCACCGGCGTGGCCGCGCCCGCAGGCGTGGTCCAGCCGGCGCTGGTGCTGCTGCTGCCGCTCGCCTCGCCCGACTTCGCCCGCCCCGCCGAGGCGGTGCGACAGGGCTTCATGGCCGCACTCAAGCACAGCGGCGAGAAACTGACTGTCGGCGTGTTCCCCACCGACGCATCGAGCGAATCGATTCTCGCCGGGTACGAGCAGGCGGTGAAGCTTGGCGCGCGTCTGGTCGTCGGTCCGATGACCAGACGCGGCGTTTCCGCGCTGGCCGCAAGCGCGCTGTTCAGCGTACCGACGCTCGGCCTCAACCTGCCTGAGGACAAGATCGCGTTGCCGCCGCGCTTTTACACCTTCGGCCTGGCGCTGGAAGCCGAGGCGCAACTCGTCGCGCGCCGCGCCGCCGCCGAAAACCTGAAGAGCGCCATCCTGGTGAGTGCGAAAGGCCCGCTCGCGCAGCGCAGCCGTGCGACTTTTGCCGAGACCTGGACGCGGCTGGGCGGGGTCATCGCCGAATCCTATGATTTCGATGCGCACACCGACCTGTCGGCGCTCAGGCAGGCGCTCGCCAACGCCCGGGCCGACCTGATCTTTCTTGCCGCCGATACGCAACAGGCGCGCGCGGTGCACCCCTTTCTCAACCATCGAATCGCGGTGTTCGCCACCTCGCAGGTCAACTCGGGCGGCAACGACTTGCTGGCCAACGGCGATCTGAACGGCATACGCTTCGTCGACATGCCCTGGCTGGTGCAGCCTGACCATCCGGCGGTGATGGTCTACCCGCGGCCGCAGGGCATCGCGGACGATCTGGAGCGCTTCTATGCCTTGGGCATCGATGCTTTTCGCATCGCGGCCGAGTTGCTGCATGGCTCGCGCACGCTCAGCCTGGACGGCGTCACCGGCAAGATCACGCTCAATGGCAACCAGATGGCGCGCGAGCCGGTGCCGGCGGTATTCAGGAACGGCGTCGGCGTCACCCCCGACCATGACGCGCCAGGCGAAGACACACGGTAAGCTCGCCGAGGCGCTGGCCGCGGACTACCTGCAACTCCGCGGCTTGCGCGTTCTAGAGCGCAACTACGCCTGCCGCCTGGGCGAGATCGACCTGATCCTCGCCGACGGCGCCGCCCTGGTGTTCGCCGAAGTGCGGCTGCGGCGCAACCTCGAATACGGCGGAGCAGCGGCGAGCGTTACCGCGGCCAAGCGTCAACGCATCCTGAGGGCCGCGCGTCATTACCTCTCAGGCAGGCCGGAACGGCCTTGCCGCTTCGATGTCATATTGCTCGACGCGCTCGACCCGGGTCGTATCGAATGGATCAAGGATGCCTTCGGTGAATAAAGCCTCATTACGATATGAGGGGATCAAGGTGGGAAAGGAAGGGCCCCACCTTTCCTCGGCCCCTCATGCTCCCCTGGATCAGGGCGCATTTCGGCAATTCTGAAATGGCCCCAAAGTATATCTTGTTTGCCGCCGCGCTCCTCGCCGGTCTGTGCGCATCGGCGGATCGGGCGGCGGCGCAACAGGTGCGCCTGCTGGTGCAAAGTTCGCCGCTCGCCGGGTTCAACTATCACCAGGCGCCCGAGGTCTGGCAGGGGATGCGCATCGGCGATGCGCTCACGCTCGAGCGTGAGCCGGACAATGTCCACGACGCCAGTGCGATTAGCGTGCAGTGGCGGGGCCACAAGCTCGGCTACGTGCCGCGCGCGCAGAATGCCGCGCTCGCCTGGGCCATGGACCGCGGCGAAAGCCTGGACGCCCGCGTGAGCCGGTTGCAGCCGCACCGCAATCCGCGCAAACGCATCGAGTTCGAGGTATATGTGGAGTGAGGTAGAATGACTATTTCGAATTCACGGAGCATCGATGGATCTCGTTGCACGCGTCAGTCAGCATTTCGCCGACAGCGTCCAAACCAAGCAGAAGTCCGCCGATCTCTTGGCCGCGCCGATCGCGCAGGGCGCCGAGCTGATGGTGAAATGCCTGCTCGCCAACGGCAAGATTCTCGTCTGCGGCAACGGCGGCTCGGCCGCCGACTCGCAGCACTTCGCCGCCGAGCTGCTGGGGCGCTTCGAGCGCGAGCGGCCGGGTCTGGCGGCAATCGCGCTGACCACCGACACCTCGACCCTGACCGCAGTCGCCAACGATTACGATTTCGAACAGGTGTTCGCGCGGCAGGTGCAGGCGCTGGGGCAGGCGAGCGACGTGCTGCTGGCGATCTCCACCAGCGGCTATTCTAAGAACGTCATCGCCGCGATCCACGCCGCGCACGACCGCGACATGCAGGTGGTGGCGCTGACCGGCAAGAGCGGCGGCAAAATCGGCAGCCTGCTGGCCAAGGAGGATGTGCACATCTGCGTGCCTTCGGAACGGACTGCGCGCATTCAGGAGGTGCATTTGCTCACGCTGCACTGCCTGTGCGACGGCATCGATACCTTGTTACTGGGAGCTGAATCATGACTGCATTGAAAAAAGTTTTTCCCCCGCTTCACGCCCTGGCGCTAATCGCTCTGCTCGGACTCGTGCCGCAGTTGCAGGGATGTTTGCCGCTGGTGGCCGGCGGGGCCGGCGC
>JADGRR010000292.1 GCA_017880745.1 Burkholderiales bacterium | reverse complement strand
CTCTCGCCCTTCCAGGGCTATCTGATAGATCGCTTCGGACCGCGCCTGCTGCTTTCGATCGGCGGCGCGCTAACCGGGTTGAGCTGGATCCTGGCCTCCCAGGTCAGCGACGTCACCCATCTGTACCTCACTTACGGCCTGCTCGGCGGCATCGGCACCGGTGTCATCTACGTCGGCATCGTCGGCCAGATGGTGCAGTGGTTCCCGGACAAGAGGGGCTTTGCCACGGGCATGGTGGCGGCGGGTTACGGCATGGGTGCGGTGCTGACGACTTTTCCCGTTTCCAACAGCATCGCCGCAGTCGGCTATCAGCAAACCCTGTTGCATTTCGGTTTCATTTTCGGTGCGGTGGCATTGCTGGCCGCCTTGGGCATGCGCCGCCCGCCCGCGAACTGGATGAGGCATGCCGTCGACCAGTCGAAAAGCGCGGAAGGCGTCGGCCCGTCGGTGATGCTGCGCTCACCGGTCTTCTGGCTGATGTTTCTGATGTTCACGCTGATGTCCACCTCGGGACTGATGGTGATCTCGCAAATGGGCGCCTTCGCCAAGGACTTCGGCATCACCGCGGTCGAGGTGTTCGGCATGGCGGCCCTGCCCCTCGCCCTGACCATAGACCGGTTCACCAACGGCCTGACCAGGCCGTTCTTCGGCTGGATTTCCGATCGCATCGGACGCGAAAAGACCATGCTGCTGGCATTCGCCCTCGAGGGCCTGGCCATGACGCTGTGGCTGCTCACCCGCGACAACGCCATGCTGTTCGTGCTCTTGTCCGGCGTCGTTTTCTTTGGCTGGGGGGAGATCTTCTCGCTGTTCCCGTCGACACTGACCGATACTTTCGGCAAGAAACACGCGACAACGAACTACGGCTTCCTCTACATGGCTCAGGGAATCGGCTCTATCCTGGGTGGCCCGCTCGCGGCATGGATGCACGAAAGTACCGGCAGCTGGTCGACGGTCTTCGCGGTGGTCATCACTCTCGATTTCGTCACCGCATTTCTGGCTATCGCGGTGTTGAAGCCGGTGCGCGGAAAACTTCTGGCGGCGAAAGGGTAATCGCGGGGGCGCTGAAAATTCAGGCCGCCGGCCTGGCCGAGGGGATTTAAATCTTCGGCCAGTCGTAATCAATGGTCAGCGGTGCGTGGTCGCTGAAGCGCTGCGCCTTGTAGACCGCCGCCTTCTTCGCCTTGGCCGCGATCCCCGCGGTGGCGATGTGATAGTCGATGCGCCAGCCCACGTTCTTGGCCCAGGCCTGGCCGCGGTTTGACCACCAGGTATAGGCCTCGCCCGTGGTGTCAGGATGCAGGCGGCGGTATGCATCCACCCAGCCCTGCGCGTCGATCACCTTGGAAAGCCAGGCCCGCTCCTCGGGCAGAAAGCCGGAATTCTTCTGGTTGCCGCGCCAGTTCTTCAGGTCGATTTCCTTGTGCGCAATATTCCAATCGCCGCAGATCACGATTTCGCGGCCGCTCGCCTTGAGTTTAGCCAGATGCGGCATGAACTCCCGCATGAAGCGGAATTTCGCTTGCTGGCGCTCATCCGAGCTCGAGCCCGAGGGCAAGTAGGCTGAGATCACGCTCAGCTTGCCGTAATCGGCGCGCAGGTAGCGGCCTTCGGGGTCGAACTCCCTGGAGCCGAATCCGGCGATGATCTTGTCCGGCGCCTTGCGGCAATACAGGCCGACCCCGCTGTAGCCCTTTTTTTCGGCGCAACTGAAATATCCAGAATACGGATGCGGGTTGAGCGTCGCGGGCGCGATGTCGGGCAGTTGTGCCTTAACCTCCTGCATGCACACCACATCCGCTTTCTGCGCCACGAGCCAGTCGAGCAAGCCTTTGCTCGCGGCCGAGCGTATGCCGTTGAGATTGAGCGTGATAATGCGTAACATGACTGGGTTTCAGTCACCGGGCCGCGCGCACCAGGATCGGCAAATGTCGGATTTTCGGAAAGAGTTCATCGCCTTCTGCATCGATTGCGGCGTGCTGCGCTTCGGCCAGTTCAAGACCAAGGCCGGGCGCATGTCGCCGTATTTTTTTGACGCCGGGCTGTTCAACGACGGCGCAATGCTCGGGCGTCTCGGTCAATTTTACGCGAAAGCCATCCTCGCCGCGGGCCAACCGTTCGACATGCTGTTCGGACCCGCGTACAAGGGGATCCCCCTCGCCGCCAGCGTGGCCATCGCGCTGGCGCAGGCCGGGCGCAACGTGCCCTACAGCTTCAACCGCAAGGAAACCAAGGACCACGGCGAGGGCGGGCGCACCATCGGCGCGCCGCTCGCCGGACGGGTGCTGATCGTGGATGACGTGATCTCCGCCGGCACCTCGGTGCGCGAATCGGTCGAACTGATCCGCGCGAGCGGCGCCAGTCCCTGCGGCGTGGCCATCGCGCTGGACCGCCTGGAGCGAGGCGCGGGCGAGCGCTCGGCAGTGCAGGAGGTGCGCGAACATTTCGGTTTGCGGGTCATCGCCATTGCCGACCTCGACGACCTGGTGCAATTCCTCGGCGCCAAACCGGATCTGGGACAACAACTGATCGAAATCGAACGTTATCGCCAACTCTACGGAGCGGTTGCACATGCTTAAGGTTCATTGCAAAACCAGGGGAGACATCCCCTCATCCTCCCTTAAACCAGGGGCCGCTTCGATAGTTCTGAAACGGCCTCTTAGTCTGAACATCCTGGTTGCGGGAATCCTGCTCGCGCTGGCAGCCGCGCCCGCGTGCGCGCAAACGCAAGCGCAATCGCAACTGTTCAAGTGCAAAGACAGCAAGGGAAGAACCTACTACACACAGACGCCGCCGACCGAATGCCTGGGCAAGGAAGTGGAGGAGTTGTCCAGACAGGGTAGGGTGGTGAAGAAGCGGGAAGCGGCGCTGACGCCGGAGCAGCTCGCCGCGCGCGAAGCCGAGGAGAAGCGCAAAAAAGAGGAAGAGACGGCGGCGAAGGAGGAGAAGCGCAAGAACGCAGCGTTGCTCAACACCTATTCGAGCGAGCAGGACATCGAGGACAGCCGCCAGCGTGCGCTGAAGCAGGCTGAACTGGCGACGAAGGAAATCGACAAGCGCATCGCGGAGGCGCAAAAGCGCGCCAAGAATCTGGCGGCGGAGAAGGAATTTTACGCCAAGAAGCCGATGCCGAAAAAGCTGGAGGACGACATCAAGAACAACGAGATCGACATCAAGGGGCAGCAGGAGACGCTGGCGGCGAAGAAGAAGGAACTCGGCGATATCAACGCCAAGTACGACGAGGACAAGCGGCGCTATCTGGAGTTGACGACCGGCGCGAAACCCAAAGCTCCGGCTGCGCCCGCAGGCGCCGCGCCACTCAAGAAGTAATCAGCCCGCCAGTTTTTTCTTCAAGATGTCGTTGATCTGGGCCGGATTGCCCTTGCCCTTGGTCGCCTTCATCGCCTGGCCGACGAGGGCGTTGAAGGCTTTCTCCTTACCCGCGCGAAATTCCTCGACGGATTTCGGATTTGCGGTCAGCACGGCATCGAGGATCTTCTCGAGTTCGCCCGAATCTGACATTTGCTTCAGGCCGCGTTTCTCGATGATCGCGTCCGCATCGCCCTCTCCCGCCCATATCGCCTCGAACACGTCCTTCGCCATCTTGCCGGAAATCGAGTTGTCGAGAATGCGCCGCAGCAGGCCAGCGAGTTGCTTGCTCGACACCGGCGAAGCGCTGATATCGACAGCGGCGCTGTTGAGCGCTCCGGCCAATTCGCCCAGTACCCAGTTCGCGGCCAGCTTGGCGGCGTCACTGCCTAGCACGCCTAACACTTCCTCGAAATAGGCGGCTGCCTCGATCGATTGGGTCAGCGCCACGGCGTATGCGCTTGGCAAGCCGAAATTCAGCCGGTAGCGCTCACGCCTCGCCTGCGGCAATTCCGGCAATTCGGATCGGATTTGTTCGATCGTTTCAGCGCTGATGACCAGGGGCAGCAGGTCGGGATCGGGAAAATAGCGGTAATCGTGCGCGTCCTCCTTTGAACGCATCGAGCGCGTCTCTTTCCTGTCCGGATCGTAGAGCCGGGTTTCTTGCACCACTCGGCCGCCGTCTTCGATCAATGCAATCTGGCGCCGCACTTCGTAATTGATGGCCTCTTCCATAAAGCGGAACGAATTGAGGTTCTTGATCTCGCAGCGCGTGCCGAGCACCGCCGAGCCATTGGGGCGCACCGAGACATTGGCGTCGCAGCGGAACGATCCCTCCTGCATGTTGCCGTCGCAGATGCCGATCCAGCGCACCAGCGCGTGCAGCGCCTTGGCGTAGGCCACCGCTTCCTCTGCGCTCCTCATGTCGGGCTCGGTCACGATTTCCAGCAGCGGCGTGCCGGCGCGGTTGAGGTCGATGCCGCTCATGCCGTGGAAATCCTCGTGCAATGATTTGCCCGCATCCTCTTCCAGGTGGGCACGCGTGAGCCGCACGGTCTTCTCGCCGCCCTTCACCACTATCGACAGCGAGCCGCCCTGCACCACCGGCAGTTCGTACTGGCTGATCTGATAGCCCTTGGGCAGGTCGGGATAGAAATAATTCTTGCGCGCGAACACCGAGCGGCGGTTGATGCTCGCGCCGACCGCCAGGCCGAAACGGACGGCTTTTTCGACCGCCGCGCGGTTCAGCACCGGCAGCACTCCGGGCAGCGCGATGTCCACCGCGCACGCCTGCACGTTGGGCGCCGCGCCGAACTGCGTCGCCGCGCCGGAGAAGATCTTCGCGGCGGTCGACAACTGCGCGTGCGTTTCAAGACCGATGACTGTTTCCCATTGCATCTTCTGTCTCACTAGTT
>JADGRR010000291.1 GCA_017880745.1 Burkholderiales bacterium | reverse complement strand
CGGCTCCTCCTCGGCGCTGGGCGTGCTGGTGGCGCTGTCGCTGGTGCGCGAACTCGGGCCGGTGGTGGCGGGGCTCCTGTTCGCCAGCCGCGCCGGCTCGGCCATCACTGCGGAAATCGGCCTGATGAAGGCCACCGAGCAGCTGGCGGCAATGGAGATGATGGCGGTGGACCCGATCGCGCGCGTGATCGCGCCGCGCTTTTGGGCCGGCGTGATCTCGATGCCGCTCTTGGCAGCGATGTTTTCCGCGATGGGCGTATTCGGCGGTTACCTGGTCGGCGTGCGCATGATCGGCGTCGATGAAGGGTCGTTCTGGTCGCAGATGCAGGATGCGGTCGACTTTCAGGAGGATATTCTCAACGGCGTGATCAAGAGCGTGGTGTTCGGCGTCGCGGTTGCCTGGATCGCGGTGTTCGAGGGCTACGACGCGCCGCCCACCGCCGAAGGCGTATCGGGCGCGACCACGCGCACCGTGGTGACCTCGTCGCTGACGATACTCGCGCTGGATTTCATGCTGACGGCATTCATGTTTCGAGGGGCGTAAAGATGATGAAGCGTAAGGCGCTGGATCTGTGGGTGGGCGTGTTTGTCGCCATCGGCTTGGGCGCGCTGCTGTTCCTCGCGCTGAAAGTGGGCGATCTTGCATCCTTCTCCAAAGCCGAAACATATCTAGTCAAGGCGAATTTTGATAACATTGGCGGGTTGAAGAAGCGGGCGCCGGTGAAAAGCGCGGGGGTGGTGGTCGGCCGAGTCGAGGACATCGTCTTTGACACCGAAACCTACGAAGCGACGGTCGCGTTCTCGCTCGACAAGCGCTACGAGTTTCCGAAGGACACCTCGGCGAAAATTCTGACCGCGGGCCTGCTCGGCGAGCAGTATGTAGGCCTTACGGCCGGTGGCGACACGGCAAAGTTGAAGAACGGCGACACGCTCAAGATTACCCAGTCTGCAGTGGTGCTGGAGAACCTGATCAGCCAGTTTCTGTTCAACAAGGCGGCAGACGGCAGCAAGGACAGTAAATAGGAGGCTGTTTCGGAATTTCCGGAACAGCCTCTGAATCACAGGAGCATGAGGGGCCAAGGAAGGGGCGGGATCCTTCCATTCCCACCTTGGTCCCCCCCATTTCCTTACAGGCTCGAAGAAGGATGACGATCATGCTGCGGCGTTTTCTCGGATTGTTGTTGCTCACCGCCCTGGTCGGTTGTGCCACGACCGGCGGCAATCCCCACGACCCGCTGGAAGGCTACAATCGCGCCATGTTCGGCTTCAACGAAGGCGTGGACAAGGCCATCATCAAGCCGGTGGCCAGCGGCTACAAAACGGTGATGCCGGAGTTTGCCCGCACCGGTGTGACCAATTTCTTTTCCAATTTGCGTGACGTCTGGATCGGGGTCAACAACATCCTGCAAGGCAAGGTCGGCGCCGGCGCGAGCGATTTCGGCCGCTTCGGAATCAATACGACCATCGGCCTCCTCGGCTTGTTCGACATCGCCAGCAACGCCGGCTTCGAGAAACACAACGAGGACTTCGGCCAGACTCTGGGCCGCTGGGGCGTGGGCAGCGGTGCCTACGTGGTGCTGCCTATCCTCGGACCGAGCAGCGTGCGCGACGGCTTGAGCCTGTTGGCCGTCGACTGGCGCGGCGACCCGCTCTGGTACGTGGGCAACATTCCAACGCGCAACGAACTGGTGGGCGTGCGCCTCGTCGATGGCCGCGCCAACCTGCTCGATGTCGGCCGCCTGGCCGAGGAGGCGGCGCTGGACCATTATGCCTACATTCGCGACGCGTACCTGCAGCGCCGCCGCAACCTGATCTACGACGGCAACCCGCCGCCTGAGCCGGATCCGGACAAGACGTCGGAATCCGGGCACAGCAAGGATGCGGCAGCGCGCGCCGGGACCGAGTTGCCGCCGGCGCGGATCACTACCCAGTGGGGCGAGCGGATCATCACCGCCGTCGACGAGGAACTCACGCCGGCAAGGGAGTTTTCCGAGGCAAAGTCGCAGCCCGCCTCAGCCAGGCAGGAGGCTGCGGGCGCACCCGGTTCCGTCTACGAACCCAGAATCCCCTATAACAATGACGCGCTGCCCGTCGCTCCCGGAGTGCGCACCGGGTTCGCGCAAACCAATTTAAGGCCATGATGAAATCATTATTCGCGCTGTGTTTTTCCTTTTTCGCGGTCGCGGTCGCGGCGCAGGATCTTGCCCCCGACGCGCTGGTGAAGAAAATTTCCGACGAAGTCATCGGCATCATCAAGCAGGATCAGGACATTCGCGCCGGCAATCAGAAAAAGATCAACGAGATGGTCGACGCCAAGGTGCTGCCGCATTTCAACTTCAGCCGCATGACCGCGCTCGCCGTCGCGCGCAACTGGCCCAAGGCGAGCGCGGAGCAGCAGAAGGCACTGACCAGCGAATTCCGCACCTTGCTGGTGCGCACTTATTCGAGCGCGCTGTCCACTTACAAGAATCAGGCGATCGAGGTCAAGCCGCTGCGCGCTGCCGCGGGGGACACCGACGTCACGGTCCGGACCCAGGTCAAGCAGCCGGGCGCCGAGGCGGTCAGCATCGATTACAGCATGGAGAAAACCCCCAGCGGCTGGAAGGTGTATGACGTTGTGGTTGGCGGCGTAAGCCTGGTGACCAACTATCGCGAAACCTTCAATGCGGAGATTCGCGACGGCGGCGTGGATGGTCTGATCAAGTCCCTCGTGAGCAAGAACCACTCCCTTGATACCCAGGCCAGTTCCAAGCCCAAGTGATCACCCAGGAAGGCGACCGCCTGCTTCTTGAAGGCCCGGTCACGATCGGCACCGTCTCCGCGCTCTTGGCGCAGAGTCGCGCGCTGCTCGCGCCGGGGGTATCGGTGCTCGATTTTCAGGGCGTCACCGAAGTGGACTCGGCCGCGGTGGCGCTGGCCCTGGAGTGCCTGCGCGAGGCGCGCCGGCGCAAGCTCACGCTGTCGCTTGCCAACCTTCCTGAGGCGATGCAGCACCTTGCCCAACTCTATTCCGTATCCGAGCTGTTGCAGGCTGCACCGGCCTGATTTTCACCCCGCCGTGACGCGGCGCCGCAGATGACCCCCGCGATCCAGATCCAGCAGGTGCACAAGCGTTTCGGCGCGGTCCAGGCGCTGGCGGGCATCGACCTGGAAGTGGCGCCGGGTGAGTTCTTCGGCCTGCTTGGCCCAAATGGCGCGGGCAAGACCACGCTCATCAATATTCTTGCCGGACTGGTGCGCGCCGACAGCGGCAGCGTGAGGGTGATGGGATACGATGTGGTCGCCGAATACCGCAGCTCGCGCCGTTCGCTGGGCGTGGTGCCGCAGGAACTGGTGTTCGACCCCTTTTTCAGCGTGCGCGAAACACTGCGCATCCAGTCGGGCTATTTCGGCCTGAAGCACAACGACGCCTGGATCGACGAGGTCATGCACCACCTGGACCTGACTGGCAAAGCCGAAGCCAATATGCGCTCGCTCTCCGGCGGCATGAAGCGGCGCGTGCTGGTGGCGCAGGCGCTGGTGCACAAGCCGCCGGTGATCGTGCTGGACGAGCCCACCGCGGGCGTGGACGTGGAACTGCGCCAAGGATTGTGGGAGTTCGTGCGCGGCTTGAACCGCGACGGCCACACCATCGTGTTGACCACGCATTACCTGGAAGAGGCCGAGGCCTTGTGCGCGCGCATCGCCATGCTGAAGCAGGGGCGCATTGTCGCGCTCGATACCACCAGTAACCTGGTCAACCGGCTCGACAGCCTGTATCTGAAGCTGCGCATCGCCGGTGCGGCGTTGCCGGCGGCGCTGGCGGCGCGGGTGCGCGACAGCCGTGACGCGGTGCATACCCTGCGCCTGCGCAGTTACGCCGAGGTCGAAGGCGTGCTCGCCCAGGTGCGCGAGGCGGGCGCGCAGATCGAGGAACTGGAGTTGTTGCAGCCCGATCTGGAAGACGTGTTTGTTCAGATCATGCACAGGGCATGATGGGCGATGAGTAACCAGGGACCGGTAACGCGTATCGAGGGGCAGGAATACTTGTCCGTCCCGCGTTTGCCGCATTCCGTCGCGACTGCCATGAGCGGCTTCAGTACATTGCTGTACAAGGAACTCCTGCGCTTCTGGAAAGTCGCCTTCCAGACCATCGCTGCGCCGGTGCTGACCACGCTGCTGTACCTGCTCATTTTCTCCCACGTGATGCAGGGACAGGCGCGGGTGTACGGCGCGGTGCCTTATTCCGCCTTTCTGGTGCCGGGCCTGGTGATGATGGCGGTGCTGCAGAACGCGTTCGCCAACAGCTCTTCCAGCCTGATTCAGTCCAAGATCACCGGCAACATCATCTTCGTGCTGCTGCCGCCGCTGTCTTACTGGGAGTTCTTCGCCGCCTACGTGCTCGCTTCGGTGGTGCGCGGCATGGTCGTCGGCGTCGGGGTGCTGCTGGTATCCCTCGGTTTTGTCGAACTCTCGTTCGAGCACCCCCTGTGGATCATCGCATTCGCCCTCGCCGGCAGCGCGATTCTGGGCACGCTCGGACTGGTCGCCGGGATCTGGGCCGAAAAATTCGACCAGGTGGCCGCGTTCCAGAGCTTTCTGATCATGCCGCTCACGTTCCTGTCGGGGGTGTTCTACTCGATCCACTCACTGCCGCCCTTCTGGCAGGGGCTGTCGCAATTCAACCCCTTTTTCTACATGATCGACGGTTTTCGCTACGGCTTTTTCGGCGTGTCCGATATCAATCCGGCGTTGAGCCTTGGCATCGCTGCCGCTAGCCTGCTCGTGCTCACCGCCGTCACACTCGCGC
>JADGRR010000290.1 GCA_017880745.1 Burkholderiales bacterium | reverse complement strand
GCGAAATAATAGTCCACGCGCCCGCCGAGGAGATCGGTGATCACCTCCTGCGTGCCTTTGTAGGGAATGTGCGTGACATCGGCGCCGGTCACCAGTTTGAACTTCTCCAGGTTGAGGTGGGTGCCGCTGCCTATGCCGGTGGAGGCGAAGTTGATCTTGCCCGGCTTGGCCTTTGCCTCGGCGACCAGGTCCGCCACCGATTTGGTGCGCGAACCCGGAAGGGCGACCAGCACGTTGGGTTGTCCCGCGAGCGGTGCGATATCGACGAAATCCTTGATCGTGTCGTAGGGAAGCTTGGCGTAGATCGCCGGGGACACCGAGTGCGCCGAGGAATCGATGAGCAGCGTATAACCGTCCGGCGCCGACTTGGCCACGATCCCGGCGCCGATGGTGCCGCCCGCGCCGCCGCGGTTTTCCGCCAGCACCGGCTGGCCCCAGTATTCGGACAGTTTTTGCGCGACCACGCGGCCGACGATGTCGGTGGAACTGCCCGGGGGGAACGATATGATCACGTGCACCGGTCTCACCGGATACGCTTGCGCCGACACCGCGCCCGGCAGCGCGAGCATCAGCGCGCCGCACGCCAGCGTTGCGAGTGTCCTCAAACGCCGTTGCAGAATGACTGAAACGGCCACTGAATTACGGGCGCGCGAGGGGAAGGATCCCCTCGCTTCGCAACAAGCTGTCGTCACTGGCATTGCAATTTCCTCCTGTTATCAACCCAAAAATATACTTGATTCCGCAGGGCTCAGGCGAGGCCGTCGCTGACCGGCACGTTTTCCGGCTTGAGTTCGATCCCCGATGACCGCGCCTGCTGCAGCAGCAGCGTGGCGAAGTCCTGTTCGGTCATGCCGTTGCCGATCATGCTCTGTATCAGGTCGCGCGTGATCGACGCGAGCGGCATCGGCACCTCGAACCTGCGCCCGGCGTCGAGGCCGAGGTCGATGTCCTTGCGCAGCAGGGCCGGCGTGAACGTGACCTTGAAATCGAGGTTGACCAGGGCCGGCGTCTTGTAGCGCGAGAACACCGATCCCATCACGCTCTGGTTGATGAAATCGAGAAAGGCATGGCGCGGCACGCCCGCCTTCTGCGCCAGGACGGTGATCTCGCACAGGGACTGGATCACGATGCCGAGGAACACGTTGTGGCAGATCTTGACAATGCGCGCGAGTTCGCCTTCGCCGACGTAGCTCGCCGCCGGCGCGATCAGCTTCAGCAGCGGCGACACTTCGTCGAACACGGCCCTGGGTCCGGAGCAGACGAAGGAGAGCTTGCCCGCCTTGATCACCTTGGCGTTGCCGGACACCGGCGCTGCCAGCAGTTCGGTGCCGTGCGCGGCCAGAATTTCGCGCAGCTCGGCCGAGCCTTCGAGCGAGATCGACGAGCACTCGACCAGGATGCGCGGCGCGCTGCGCTTGCCCGCTGTGATCCCCTTTGCCGCCTTTTTCGCCTGCGACAGCAGCCCGCTCTTGCCGGCCACGACCTCCTTCACGTCGGCATAGGTGGAGACCATGCAGAACACCACGTCGCAGCCGGCGAGTTCGGTCACCCGGGTCGCGATTTTCGCACCGTATTTCGCCAAGGGCTCGGCCTTGGCGCGCGTCCGGTTGTACACCGTCAGATCGCAGCCGGCCTTGGCCAGGCGCAACGCCATTTCGTAGCCCATGCGGCCCGCGCCGATCCAGCCGATTTTCGGTTGTTTGATTGCCACGATGCTTTTTGCCTCAGAGTTGATTACAAAATGAGGGAATATCCCCCGAGCGGACTTTCCCCTCAAGGGGGATCGAGACCTACGGGCCGCATCCGCTCATGCTTCCCGATTTCAGGGGCCGTTTCGATGATTCTGAAACGGGCTCTTAGTATGGATTTGAAATCGGCAATTCTTCTGCCGGATACAGTGAAATGATCTGCGGGCCCTTGGGCGTCAGGATCACCTCTTCCTCGATGCGCGCTGCCGACACGCCGTCGCTCGCCGGACAATATGTCTCCACCGCGAACACCATGCCGACCTTGAGCTCGATCGGCTCCCTGAACGAAGTCAGCCGCGAGATCAGCGGCCGCTCGTGCAGACCCAGGCCGAGGCCGTGGCAGAAATTGAGGCCGAAGGCGTCCATCTCATTGGCAAAACCGGCCTGCTCCGCCTTCGGCAGCGCGGCGGCGATGCGGTCGCTGCCGACGCCGGGGCGCAGCAGGTCGATGGCGACGTCCATCCACTCGCGCGCCTTCTTGTAGGCGGTGCGCTGCGACGGCGTCGCGCGCCCGACGTTGAAGGTGCGGTAATAACAGGTGCGGTAACCCATGAACGACTGGATGATATCGAAGAACGCCTGGTCGCCGGGACGGATCAGCCGGTCGGTGAAGTTGTGCGGATGCGGCGAGCAGCGCTCGCCCGCGATCGAATTGATCGCCTCGACGCAGTCGGAACCCATTTCGTACAGCCGCTTGGTGGCGAGCGCGACGATGTCGGATTCGCGGATGCCCGGCTTCAGCGCCTCGGCGATATCCTGATATACGCCATCCACCATCGCCGAGGCCATGTTGAGCAGCGTCAGCTCGTCGATGTTCTTCACTTCCCGCGCCTGCAGCATCGTTTGCTGTCCGTCGCGCACCTCGATGCCCGCGCGCTGCAACTCGAAGATCATCGGCAGCTCGACCATGTCCACGCCCAGCGGCATGTCGCCCACGCCCTCGGCATCCAGAACGGACTTGATTTCCTGCGCCGCGTTGCGGAACAAGGTGATGTCGGCGCCGGTCGCGCCGCGCATGCCGAGCATCCCGGCGCGGCAATGATCGTGGTGCAGCCAGGGCGCATGCAGGCGGTGGTGCCGGGCGGCGGAGCCGAAATCCCAGATGTATGGGTCGCCGTTGCCGGTCAGGAGGGAATAGCGCGTGAGCTTGTCGCGCGCCCATTCGCCGATCACGGTGCTGGTGGTATAGCGGATGTTGTGCTGGTCGAAGGACAAGAGCGCGCCCAGCCCGGAATTGGCCAGGGCCGCGCGCGTGCGCGCCAGGCGATAGTCGTGCAGCCGGCGAAAGTTGATGCGCTCCTCGAAATCGACCTGGGTGTGGCCCGGCGCCCCGATCGGCCGGTCCCATTTGTAGTGCGGATCGATGTCGTCGGGCTTGATGATCTTTGGTTCGCTGTTTTTTTTCTTTGCCATGGTTGTCGTCCTTTCGGCCTGTTCGCCCGGTTTCGCTTCGCCGCGGCGGCATCCTAGCCTGCATGGATGCGCGCACCGCCGCTAACGGGCCCAGCAACTAATGGAAATACCTTGGCCCGAAGCGCCCTCGGCGTAACGGAAACTGACGCCCGGGCGTTTCCTCGCGTAATCCAGGAATTCGGTTACCTGGCGCGCATAAAGCCGCGCCACGTTGTGCGCAGTGTAGCATCCGCCCGGCGCCATTTTCGCTTCCACATCGCGGAAATACTGCAGGTACCATTCCTTGTCCGCGTCCTGGAACACGAAGTCCCAGGGTCCGGGCAGCAGCTTCACCAACTCGTGCGCGTCGGCGAGCCGCGCATCGACGTACTCGGCGACGCCGGCACGCCTGAGGTTTGCAAGCGCGCGCTCATGCCGCCCGCGGTCGATCTCGATGGTGACGACGCGGCCGCCCGTCTTCGCCGCCGCCCAGGCGAGCCACACGGTGGAATGGCCAGTGGAGGTGCCGATCTCCAGGATCGATTTGTGCCCGCCCTCCAGCACCAGATCGTGCAGGATCTTGCCGTCCTGGTAGGGCACGTTGAGGTAGTCCCACTTGTCGCGCTCGGCGTCCAGGAAGGCCTGCACCTTGCGGTCGAGCTCGGCCGTCGTCCGCATCGCAGGTGCGCGCGGCGCTTGTGCCTGCGCTTCAGTCACGAGCGCAAGCCACACGCAAACGGCCAAAAGGCCGGCGATCCGCCGAGCGCCGCCCATTCTTGCTCTGTCCTCCCGCGCCACGGCGCATCTTATCGCAGCCACTGGCCCGCGCTTCAAGCGGCCAGCGAAACCGAGGGCTGGTCCCGGGCGAGCATGGCGAAGCGCGCGCGCCCGCCGCAAAAACGCTGCACCAGTTCCATGATCTCCGCTCCCGCCTGCTCCACTTCCGCCGGCGGCACCGGCGGCAGGCCGTCGATATTGAACTCCACCGCGCGCGTCTCCGGCAGCGTGAGTGTGTGCTGCGCCTGGCGCCAGGTCCAGCGCCGCGTCAGCACCGTGTCGCCCTCGGTGAAAATGACCTCGCCCGGCAGGGGATGTTCGGTTTCGGTCGAACCGAATGCGACGAATTGCTCCGCGCCCGTTGCCGGCCGCAACGCGAGGTCGCCCGCGAGCAGGTCGATGGCGTGCGCTCCGGCGGGCAGCAGGTGGCGCAGCGAAATCAGATTGCCGATATCGACCAGAGCGTTGATCGCCGGCAGGCGGTCGTTCTTCAGCGCGCGCCGCGCCATCGCTTCGATGGAAGACCGGAACTCGGCCGGCTTCGCGCCGAACGCGCGATAGGCCTCGCGCCAGGACTTGATGCGCGGCTCCTCGGCAACGGCATCGGACTTCACGCGCGCGCGCACCGCAGCCTCCGCCTCGCGCAGCAGATCGACGAGCGCCGGCGGCGAAGGGCCGTTCGCCAGTTCATGCGCGATCACCACGCCGCGCACGTAGCCGGGGAAGCGCTCGAAAATCTCGTCGGCGATGCGGAAAGTGAATTTGGTCATGGCGCTTCAGTATCAGGCAAGCGATCCCGGTCAGAGACATGCATGCAAACTGTCCACTTCATGCGGATGGTCCTACTCGGATTAAACCCGGTTTCGCGACGTTTTCTTCG
>JADGRR010000289.1 GCA_017880745.1 Burkholderiales bacterium | reverse complement strand
CAGCACAGTAGGATGATCCGTCGGCATTCTTGCCTCGCACATGCTCGTGCTTGAAACTCTATTGAAAATCTGCGTGGAGTACGAAAACGGCGACGAATATTGCCTACAGAGAATAAGAAGCGGCGACCAGATCAGAGCCTATCGACTCCGTAGCGGGGGTCGCTGAGAGCGGTCCGATCTGTCCCCACGACACCTTGATCAATACGCCGCCGCGTTGGCAGGCGGGCGCGCGGGCTTCTAGACCACATCGGTTGCTGGCAACCTTTTATTCAGAGTCGCATGCCCACACTGGTTTGCATGCGGCCTATCATGCGCTGCATGAGAAGCTGTCGCCGCTTTTCTCCACCCGCACGTTTTTTGGCGGATCGACAACAACACCTTCGCAAACGAAGCGGCGCCGACATGCTCCTTAAGCGCGGCGGCTCAAATCTAACCGCGCTCACCAGTGACGCCAATGACGGTGGTGCCAACAGTGCCGATGCCAGCCATGGCGCCAGTGCACCTCAGTCGTCAGCTTCCCGGACTCTTCCTGAGCCGCCACCGCGCCGGGATTGATCAGCGACAGCGCCATGGCACGCTCGCTCGGTGCCGCGATGATAAGCAGTCCAGCAACAGCGGAAAAGCCAAAAATTCTTTTCGAGATCATCTGCATCTTCCCTTCAGGCTCACAACCGCCCCTGGGGATCACCTGCGGCTTTAGTCTTTAGACGGCATTGGTTAGCCCCGGCGACATCGTGGTCTTTGATCCGGATCAACCAATTACCGACTGAAGAACGAAGTCGCGCGAGGTTCGAAAAGCGCCGATAGCAAAGCGATGCTTGCGCTACGTGGTCATCCCGCCCGGCAGCATAATCGGATCGGAAAACCGTTGATCCCACGACACGAACTGACTCCGCTATGCGAGCAGGTCTGGGGCCCGGAGCAACGCAAATACGCCGGGCATCGGCGGGAGGTTAAGGCAATTGGTTGGTCGACGGCCTAGCGTGCCGATAAGCATGAAGACTCGACGCTGGGACTCCACGACCGTAGCCTCAATTCGGCGACTTGCTCCATCATGCACTTTCATCCAGCCTTACGCGTCTCAAGTGTAATGCATTTGTTATGACACTGACTGAAGAGTTTGCCATAACGGTGGCCCCGATGACGGGGGCGAGTAATACGCTGAAGGTTGTTGAGCTGAATTCAGCCGGCTCCGTGATTTCGAGACGAAACGAGTCGATCACATTTCTGGTTCATATCGGCGAACAAGGCGCCTTACGATAGGCCCTGCGAGCAGGGGAGCGACGCTCATCGCGAAGACAATTCCCCACATCCTGATGTCTGGTGCCACCAAATGAAGCATGAAAGACAGGCTTGGGACATAAGCCGCGGTCAGTAGAATGCCGGCGCAAAGCGCAATCGCCGCCCATATCCACGGATTCCGGCTGATTTCATTGAGGATCAGCCGCGACGATGGATGGCGCATGTTGAAAACATGCCAGAGCTGGCCAAAAGCCAGGGTCAAGAACGTAACTGTCACCGTCGCTCGCTCATCCAGCCCAAGCCCGAGACGGGCCAAGGCGAGCGCTCCGAGCGTTGCTGCGGTCAGCGTGGAGCCGTACAGCACGATAGCGAGCCACTGGGCACGGCCAAGAATCGGCTCCTTCGGATCGCGCGGCGGACGCTTCAGAATGTCGCTCTCTCCCTCGCCCATGGCCAGGGCAAAGGCAGGAAAGACGTCCGTAACAAGGTTCAGGAACAGGATCTGCAGAGGAAGAAGCGGCAACGGCAGTCCGGAGACCATTGCAATGCCTACGATCGAAACCTCACCGAGATTGCAGGATAACAGGTAGGTCGTAAAGCGGCGAATATTGCCAAAGATGACGCGCCCATTCCGGATCGCCTCAACAATCGTCGGGAAGGCGTCGTCAAGCAGGATCATCGCAGCCGCTTCGCGCGCCACGTCGGTACCCCTGAGCCCCATGGCGACGCCGATATCCGCCTGCCGCAGCGCTGGCGCGTCGTTGACCCCGTCTCCGGTTACCGCAACAATCTCCCCGGCAGCCTGATAGGAGCGTACGAGATTCAATTTCTCCGTCGGGCTCACGCGAGCGAATATCTCGTTCTGCAAGAATTGCGCGTTGACCTTGCCGTCGACGCTGATCAGTTTGTGACCTTCGACAACGCGCGGCGCCTGGCCACCGAGTCCCACAAGTCTGGCAATGCTGTGCGCGGTAACCGAATGATCGCCCGTGATCATGATCACCCTGATGCCTGCGGCGTTACATGCAGCTATCGCATCAGGCACATCGGCTCTCGGTGGATCCTCTAGCCCGACAAGGCCCAGAAATGTCAAAGCCTCAAAGGCCGGATCATCGGGGCGAGGTCGGGTCCGCTTGGCAAAGGCAAGCACGCGGAGCCCATTGGCGCCAAGCGTTGCAACGCGCGCGAGCCACTCGAGGCGCGTTGTCTCATCAAGGGCAACCTCGCGGTCCTCCGCCGCGATGCATGCAGCACCGGCGAGCACAGATTCCGGCGCACCTTTTATCGCAAAGAGATAGCCGTCGCCACGACGATGCACCGTCGCCATCATTTTCCTGACAGTATCGAAGGCATGCTCCCTGATTTCCGGACTTTCGCTCAGCAGCCCGGGGCGATCGAACCCGGCAAGCCGGCCCGCGCGCAACAGCGCAAGCTCCATGGGATCGCCGCTGTCGTCGGCGGGAACGTGTCCCAGCGTCGCGTTGTTGCAGAGCACCGCAACCTTGAGCAGGCACTCAAGCTGAGAAACAGTATTCGGCCGGACGGGCGCGCTCCCATCAGCGAGTTCAAAGCCTGTCTTTCCCAGTCTCAATTCGCCCGATGGAAGCCAGATCCTGCGAACCGTCATTCGGTTCTCTGTCAGCGTTCCCGTCTTGTCGGTGAGGATGACAGTCGTGGCACCGAGCGTCTCAACCGCCGACAGACGTTCAATTAAGGCATTCTTGCGCGCCATCCGCCACATGCCGCGCGCAAGCGCGAGCGTGGCTACGATGGGTAAGCCTTCCGGGATAGCCGCGACGGCGAGCGCAATGGCGGCTTCGACCATCAGGAAGGCGTCTTTGCCTTGCAGCAGCCCGATCCCGCCGATCAATGCGGTCAGGGCCAGTGTGAGCCAGACAAGCTGTCCTGACAGCAATGCGAGCTTCTGCTCAAGGGGCGACGCTTCGGGCTCTGCCTCTGCGACCAGCCGGGAGATGTGGCCGAGTTCGGTGTCCATGCCGGTCGCTACAACGACGCCGGTACCGCTGCCGCGCGTGATATTGGTCCCCTTGAAGAGCATCGACGTGCGATCGGCAACGCGCGCGTTGGCCTCGACTGGAGCGACCAATTTGCCGACCCGTACCGACTCGCCGGTCAGCGTCGACTCATCCGCATCAAGGTCGGCGGCTTCCACCACGCGCAAGTCCGCTGAAATTACATCTCCGGCATCGAGCAGGACAATATCTCCCGGCACCAACCGCTCCGCCGGAATGAGGCGTGTGTGCCCGCCTCGGAGCACCCTGGCCGAACGGCTTCCGAGCGTTCTGATGGCCTCGATCGATCGTACGGCCTTGATTTCGGTGACGAAGCCGATCGCGGCATTGAGGATCAGGACGCCAACGATTGCGCCGCCTTGCTCCCATTCCCGAAAGTAGAACGCTACCGCAGCAGCAACGGCCAGCAGCGCGACCACAAGGCTCTGAAACTGGTGAACAAGGACGGAAATTAGTCCGACCTTTTGCCGCGAGCCAATCGCGTTGGCTCCGTAAACCGAGAGCCGTTGCTCCGCTTCGTGGTCGGAAAGACCGGTGGCGAAAGATACATTCAACGAAGCCAGTACCTCGGTGGCGCTCTGGCCATGCGGAGAATCGAGCCGAACGCGTTCCATTGCGCGAGTATCCTTAGAGCGTGTAATTATCCAAGACCTGCTACTCTAAACCGTGTTCACTGTCATATGTTGAGTCAGCGCAACGAATCTCAGCCGGAGAGGAGGTATTGGTACCGTCCTCCGAAGATTTGACCCGGGTCGAAAAAACCTCAAAACCGGGGCTACAATGACAGAACTCGCCTCCGGAAATTTGATCGAACTGCGTGTCGCGCAGCTACTTCATACACCGGATAGGCTTCAATTCCGGGAACGCGATCTGGATAAAGAAGCAGAAGAGTCGGTAAGGCTCGCGAATTGGCTGATTAGCTTTGAGCACGACGGCGGCTCGCGAAAAGCGACTAATCAATATTTGAGCAGATTGCGCATGACGAGAAATTGGGTACGTTGGTCGCATCGCATTTTGCGGCAATACCGGAGATAAAAGAGTGCATCCACTTCATCGTGAAGCGCACTTAATTGAGCGCATCGGCTGGCTTCGCGCCGCAGTTCTCGGTGCTAATGATGGGATTATCTCCACAGCGAGCCTCGTTGTCGGCGTTGCCGCCGCGTCAAAGTCACCAACCGAGGTGTTAGTCGCTGGCGTTGCCGGTCTGGTTGCTGGGGCTACCGCGATGGCCGCCGGAGAGTATGTCTCGGTCAGTTCTCAGGCCGACACGGAGGCAGCCGATCTCGCGCGGGAACGACGCGAACTTGCGGAGCAGCCGGCAGCAGAGCTCGATGAGCTAACGCAAATCTACGTAGTACGCGGGGTCGAACCACTGCTGGCTCGCCAAGTAGCGGAGCAATTGACGGCGAAGGACGCATTCGCTGCACATGCCCGGGACGAGCTGGGCCTGTCCGCGCATACGGTAGCTCGTCCGGTTCAGGCTGCCCTAACTTCGGCGGCTACTTTCTCAGTGGGCGCTGCCTTGCCAGTGCT
>JADGRR010000288.1 GCA_017880745.1 Burkholderiales bacterium | reverse complement strand
ATCGTCCTTCGTGCCGGTCGGACCGGATTTCTATCCGCGCATCGTGCTGGTCATAATGGCGATCCTCTCCGCGCTGCTCATCGCCATCGACCTCTGGCCAAGCGGGGAAGCGCCCGCCGTTGCTGCGCCCGCGCCGGAAAAGCGCAATTACCGCTTGGTGGCGGTGACCTACGCGGTATTCACCGGTTACGTGATATTGCTGCCGCTAGTGGGTTACCGCGTCGCGACCTTCGTTTTCGTGGCGGCCCTGCAAGCGGTGTTCGAGTCGCCGCGCGGCGTTCGCCGCTGGGCCTTGGTGCTGGTGTCCGCGCTCGCCTCGGCGCTCGTCACCTACATCGTATTCAACGATTATCTATCCGTGCTGCTGCCGCGCGGACACTGGACTGGCTGGTAAGCCGTGTTCGAACTCCTGCTCGGCGGAATCGAGAACGTCCTGCACCTGCATTACCTGGTACCGCTATTCGTCGGCACTTTGGTCGGCCTGATCGGCGGTGCGCTGCCCGGCGTTACCATCACCATGACCATCATCATCGTGCTGCCGTTTACCTTTGGAATGGATCCGCTGCAGGGCCTCGCGACTATGACCGGCGTGTACGTCGGCGGCTCGGCCGGCGGCGCGATCACTGCGGCGCTGATCGGCATTCCCGGCACGCCGTCTGCGATCACCACTACCTTCGATGGCTTTCCGATGACCCAGAAAGGCCAACCGGGGAGGGCCGTCTGGCTCGGAATCTGGTCGTCTTTCCTCGGCGGCTTGCTCGCCGGCGTGTTCCTGATCGGCGCCACGGGTCCGCTCGCCGCGATCGCGCTCGAGTTCGGACCCTGGGAGTACTTCTCGCTGTTCGTGTTCGCGCTGTCCATGGTCGCCGGACTCACCGAGGGATCGCTGGTCAAGGGACTGCTCTCGGGCGCGATCGGACTTGCCATCACCATCGTCGGCTCGGATCCGATCATGAGCGTGCCGCGCTTCACTCTGGGTACGGAGTTCCTGCGCAACGGCTTTCCGTTTCTGCCGGTGCTGATCGGCATTTTCGCGTTCGCGCAGCTGATGACGGACATCGAAAAAATGGGCCCAGCGGACCAGACTAGCGCTCCGATCAAGGCGCCGCCGCTTACCGTGTCGCACCTCAAGGTGCTTTGGGAGATCCTCTCCCGGCCATTCCTGCTCGTATGGTCCACGCTGGTCGGCATTCTCATCGGCGTGCTGCCGGCGATCGGCGGCAGCGCCGCGACTGTCATGGCCTATGATCAGGCGAAGAAATTCTCGAAGCATCCCGAGCGCTTCGGCAAGGGCAATCCGGAAGGCATTATCGCGTCGGAAGCCTCGTGCAACGCCAATGTCGGCGGCTCTCTCGTTACCATCATGGCTTTCGGCATACCCGGCGACGCAGTGACGGCGGTGATGCTCGGAGCGATGACCATCCACGGCATCCAGTCCGGGCCGCTGTTCGTGAGCCAGCATCCGGATATTGCCTATGGCATCTACGCGGCGTACCTGCTGGCGCATCCGCTGATGGTGCTGATCTGCGCCGTGGGCGCGCGCCTGTTCCTGCGGGTGGTGACCGTGCCGAAATCGATACTCATCCCAAATGTGCTGGTGCTGTGCGTGATCGGCGCGTATGCGCTAGGCAACATCATGGACGACGTGGTGGTGCTGCTCTTGTTCGGCTTTATCGGTTACGGACTCGTAAAGCTGCGCTTCCCGCTCGCACCGTTGATACTGGGGCTGATACTCGGCGACCAGATCGAGGTGAACCTGCTGCGTTCGATCATGAGCGATCCCAACCCTTGGCTGTTCCTGACGCGTCCGATATCCGGCTCCTTGCTGGGCCTGTCGGTCGCCTCGGTGATCTTCGCGCTGTGGCAGCATCAACGGCACAAGGGCCGGGTCGTGGAGGCTGAGCAGGAGCCCGACTTTTAGCTTCCGCGGTCAGGTTCGCCGGATTCCGATTCCGGGATGATTTGCACTGGCTTGTCGTCGTCGAGCACGACATTGAGCCCGGGACTTTCCAGATCGTCGAACTGTCCTCCCTTGAGGGCGAGCCAGAATACCGCGCCGATCACGAACACAAGCACGACGCTCAAGGGTATGAGCAGGAACAGGATGTCCATGGTTCAGAGCCCCGTTGACGGAACGCGCGCGGCAGATACTGCCGCGGGTGTGGCCGGCTGCCGGAATGGACGCAGGGAATTGAGGATCACGACGAGCGAACTCGCCGACATGCCTATGCCCGCCATCCAGGGCGTGACCATGCCCAGCGCCGCCAGGGGCACTGCCGTCAGGTTGTAGGCCAGAGCCCAAAACAGATTTTCGCGGATGACGGCGAGCGTCCGCACCGAGGTGTCGAAAGCAGCGCGCAGATCGCCGAGGCGTCCGGAGAGCAGCACCGCGTCGGCCTGGCGCTGGGACATCCACGCGCCGTCGCTCATGGCGATCGAAACGCTGGCCTGGGCGAGCACCGGCGCATCGTTGATGCCGTCGCCTATCATCGCGACCACGCGGCCCTCGCGCTGCAGCGCCTGCACGTATGCAAGTTTTGTCTGCGGCGATGCGTTCGCGGTGGCGATTTCGATCCCGAGGGCAGCGGCTATCTGCACGACCGTCCCGTCGCGGTCGCCGCTCAAGAGATGCACGCGCTTTCCAGCTCGGCGCAGGGCGTCGACGAATTCGCTCGCGTCCGGGCGCAACTCGTCGCCGAACACGAACAGGGCAAGGCAACGGGATTCATCGCCCAGCATGGCGATGGAACTGCCCGCAGGGAGCGCCGGGCGTTGCCACGCCGTCGGCGCCCTGTGCCCGGCCATGACGAATTCCGGCCGGCCCAGACGATAGACATGACCGTCCAGTTCCGCCTCCACGCCCAGTCCGGCATGGTGTTTTGCGTCGCGCGCGGCGCGCGCCTGCGGACCGGCGGCAATCAGCGCCTTCGCGATCGGATGCATCGACCCCTGCTCCAGCGCCGCGGCGATACCGAGACTATCTGCCTCGCCTAGGTCCGCGAGCGCATAGGTGCGCGTCAGGCGCAGTTGCCCCAGGGTGAGGGTGCCGGTTTTATCCAGTACCACGTCGGTAGCGCGCGCCAGCGTCTCGATCACGTGGCCGCGGCAGACGATCAGGCCCTGGCGCGCGAGCCTGCCCGTCGCTACTGTCAACGCGACCGGCGTCGCGAGGGACAGCGCGCAGGGACAGGTGACGACCAGGATGGTCACGGCGACCCACAGTGCATGCCCGGGTTCGATGAACCACCACGTTACGGCCGCGCCGGCCGCTAGGGCGAGAGTCGCCGCGACGAACCAGCCGGTGATGCGCTCGGCATTGGCCGCGAGCGGTGGGCGCTCCGTTGCCGCCTGTTGCATCAGCCGGACGATGGACGACATGACCGTATCTGCACCGATGCGCTCCACCTGCATCACCAGCGGGTCGGCGACGTTGGTCGATCCGCCGATGAGCCTGTCTTCCGTTTGCCTTGCCAGCGGCCGGCTCTCGCCCGAGAGCAGGGACTCGTCGACGAAGCTCCTGCCCTCTACTACCACGCCATCGGCAGGGACACGCTCTCCCGAGCGCACCAGCACCCGGTCTCCGGGGCGCAGCGCGGATACCGGAACTTGCTTCGGCTCCCCGGCGGAGCCCAGGCGCAGGGCAACTTCCGGAATGGCGCGCGACAGGTAATCCAGGCTGCGTGCCACCGCGTGGCGCGCCCGTATCTCGAGGTACCTGCCGCACAACAGCAGGAAGACGAACATCGAAACCGAGTCGAAGTAGACTTCCCCGTGGCCGCTGAGCGTTGACCATACGCTTGCCGCGAAAGCTACGGCTATGCCCAGCGCCACGGGCAGATCCATGCCCATGCGGCCCAGGCGCAAGTCGCGCCAAGCTGCCTCGAAAAACGGCCCCGCGGAATAGAACACCACGGGCAGCGTGAGCATCAGGCTGGCCCAGCGCATCAGCTGCTCGATGTCTGGCGTCATGCTGCCTGGCTCGGCCATGTAGACCGGCAACGCATACATCATCACCTGCATCATGCCGAAGCCGGCAACGAACAGCCGCCACAGGCTCTGTTTCTGCTCTGCGCGCTGCGCCGCTTCCGCTTTACGCGCGTCGTAGGGGTGGGCGCGATAGCCGATGCGCCGCACCGCGGCAAGGATCTCACTCAGCCGGATCTTCTGCGGATCCCAGCGCAGCTGGGCGCGGTGGGTAGTGGCGTTGATGCCAACGCCGAGCACGCCAGGCAGGCGTCTTAGTACGCTCTCATTCAGCCAGACGCAGGCGGTGCAGCGTATGCCTTCCAGCATCAGCGCCGCATCGCATTCGCCGCCGGCGCCCGCATGGACAAAGCCGCGTTGCACTTCGGGATCATCGTAGATGCGGAAATCTTCGTTTTCGCCGCCGGCTTCGGCGGTAGGCGCCGGGCTGGTGCGGTGCTCGTAGTAGCCCTGCAGCCCGTAGCCGAGGATCGCCGCTGCCACGGCTTCGCAGCCGGGGCAGCAGACCGGCTGCCATTTGCCATCGACTTTGACGCGGTAGCGGCCCGGAGCAGTCACCGGCAACGCGCAGTGAAAACAGGGCGTCGCGCCTGCATCCTGCATCGCTCCCGCAAGTGCGCCCGGAACCGGGCCGATAGCGGAAGCTTGGCGGCTGGATAGGGTCATGGAGATTCGATTGTAGGTGTTCGTCTCGAAGCGCGCTATGGTTCGTCGTTGCGCGAACAACTTGCCGCGCACGGGTGCTGAAAAAGCAAAAAGCCCCGGTTTTTAGGCCGGGGCTTTTTGTTTTTGGGACCTGACGATGACCTACTTTCGCATGGGTAATCCATACTA
>JADGRR010000287.1 GCA_017880745.1 Burkholderiales bacterium | reverse complement strand
GGCATGGTCACGCCGGAAATGGAATACATCGCCATCCGCGAGAACCTGGAACGCCGCGAATATCTCGAAAGCCTGCGCGCCTCGGGGCCGCAGGGATTCAAGCTGGCCGAGTTGATGGCGCGCCAGCACCCGGGCCAGTCCTTCGGCGCCGCCATTCCCGAGGAGATCACTCCGGAATTCGTGCGCGACGAAGTGGCGCGCGGCCGCGCCATCATCCCGGCCAACATCAATCACCCCGAGTCCGAGCCGATGATCATCGGCCGCAACTTCCTGGTCAAGATAAACGCCAACATCGGCAATTCGGCGCTGGGTTCATCCATCGGCGAGGAAGTCGAGAAAATGACCTGGTCCATCCGCTGGGGCGGCGACACCGTGATGGACCTCTCCACCGGCAAACATATCCATGAAACGCGGGAATGGATCATCCGCAATGCGCCCGTGCCGATAGGCACCGTGCCCATCTACCAGGCCCTGGAAAAGGTCGAGGGCAAGGCCGAGGAACTCACCTGGGACATCTTCCGCGACACCCTGATCGAACAGGCCGAGCAGGGGGTGGACTACTTCACCATCCACGCCGGGGTGCTGCTGCGCTACGTGCCGCTTACGGCGAGGCGCATGACCGGCATCGTCAGCCGCGGCGGCTCGATCATGGCCAAATGGTGCCTCGCGCACCACAAGGAGAGTTTCCTCTACACGCATTTCGAGGACATCTGCGACATCATGAAGGCCTACGACGTCTCGTTTTCGCTTGGCGACGGCCTGCGTCCCGGTTCGATCTACGATGCCAACGACGAAGCGCAGTTGGGCGAGCTGAAGACGCTGGGCGAGCTTACCGACGTCGCCTGGGGGCATGACGTGCAGGTGATGATCGAGGGCCCGGGACACGTCCCCATGCACCTGATCAAGGAGAACATGGAGCTGCAGTTGCGCGACTGCAAGGAGGCGCCGTTCTATACCCTGGGGCCGCTCACTACTGACATTGCGCCCGGCTACGACCACATCACGTCAGGAATCGGCGCGGCGATGATAGGTTGGTACGGCACGGCCATGCTCTGCTATGTGACGCCGAAGGAGCACCTGGGCCTGCCGAACAAGGCCGACGTCAAGGACGGCATCATCACCTACAAGATCGCAGCGCATGCGGCCGATCTCGCCAAAGGCCATCCAGGCGCGCAGATCCGCGATAATGCCCTGTCCAAGGCGCGCTTCGAATTCCGCTGGGACGATCAGTTCAACCTCGGCCTCGATCCGGACAAGGCGCGCGAGTTCCACGACGAAACCTTGCCCAAGGACAGCGCCAAGGTCGCGCACTTTTGTTCGATGTGCGGACCGCACTTCTGCTCCATGAAAATCACCCAGGACGTGCGCGACTACGCTGCGGCGCAGGGTGTGGACGAGCAGGCAGCGCTGGCCGAGGTGGCAACTGCGGGCATGGAACAGAAGGCGGTGGAGTTCGTGAAAAAAGGCGCGCAGATCTATTCGAAAGCCTGAGCGCGCCCTGCGCGGGTTAGAACGGCGCGGGTTCACGCGCCGTTTTTTTGCGATGCCCGCAAGGGGTAACACGGCCGCGGGTAGATGCAGATTTTTGCTACAGCGACGGATGTGCATCACCGCCAGCGTTTACAATCGGGCACATGGACCCATACATTCTCGCAAAAGCGCTGATCCTCGGGGTGGTCGAAGGCCTCACCGAGTTTCTGCCGGTGTCGAGCACCGGCCACCTCATCCTGGTTGGCGACCTGCTCGATTTCAACGACGACAGGGGCAAGCTGTTCGAGATCGTGATCCAGTGCGGGGCCATACTGGCCGTGTGCTGGGAGTATCGGGTCAAGCTGGGTGCCGTGATCTCGGGCCTGGGCTCGAAGCCGGAGGCGCGGCGCTTCGCGCTCAATCTTGCCATCGCTTTCATGCCGCTGGCGGTGCTGGGCCTGGCGTTCGGAAAAGCGATCAAGGCGCAGCTATTCCAGCCGGTGCCGGTTGCGCTGGCTTTCATCGTCGGCGGTCTGATCATCCTGTGGGCGGAAAAGCGCGAGCACACGGTGCGGGTGCGCGAGGTGGAGGATATGAGGTGGAGCGATGCGCTCAAGCTGGGCATCGCCCAGGCGTTTGCGCTGATACCCGGGACCTCGCGCTCCGGCGCCACCATTATCGGCGGCCTGCTCGTCGGCCTGTCGCGCAAGGCCGCGACCGAGTTCTCGTTTTTCCTGGCGATCCCGACGCTGTTCGCCGCCTCCGCCTACCAGTTGTACAAAGAGCGCGCTCTGCTCTCATTCGACGATGTGGGCATGTGGACGGTCGGGTTTGTCTCCGCCTTCGTCTCAGCCTTCCTCTGCGTGCGCTGGCTGCTGCGCTACATCGCGAGCCACGATTTCACACCGTTTGCCTGGTACCGCATCGTGTTCGGGCTGGTGGTATTGGGGACGGCCTATGGCGGTCTGGTTAACTGGACGGCGAGCTGAGCGTTCCCCAGCCCTAGCGCGCTAGCAGCAACATCGGCGGGTGCGGCGTGCGGCGATCAGTAAGCGGCCACTGCGCCGTCTGAACGCGGATCGGCGCCGCCTTCGAGCACGCCGTTGGCATGGCGCACGATTGCGCCGGCATGCCCCATGGTCTCATCCCAGGCTTGCAGCACTTCCACCTCGTGGCCATAGCGCCTGAGCTGCTCGACCACTTCGGCCGGGAAGCGCGCCTCCAGCTTCAAGGTGTCGCTCGTCTGTCCCCAGGTCCGGCCTAAGAGCCATCGCGGCGCGCTCACCGCCTCCTGCGGATTCATGCCGAACAGCGCGTAGCGGGTGAACACGGCGCTCTGGCTCTGCGGCTGGCCGTCGCCGCCCATGTTGCCGTATACCATGCTGCGGCCGTCGTCGAACAGCGCCAGCGCCGGATTGAGGGTGTGAAACGGCTTGCGCATTGGCCGCAGAGCGTTCAAGGCAGTTTCGTCGAGCGAGAAACTGCAGCCGCGATTCTGCCAGACGATGCCGCTGTCTTTCAGCACCACGCCGCTGCCGTACTCGTGATAGGTGCTTTGGATGAAAGTGACCGCGCGCCCCTCGCCGTCGATCACGCCCATCCAGACGGTATCGGCCGGGCCTTTTCCCGCGCCCCAGGGTGCCGCTTTGCGGCGGTCGATATTGGCGGCGAGCGCGCGCACCGCCGCCGGCTCGAGGAAACACTGCGCATCGACCTGCATGTAAGCGGGATCGGTGATGCTGCGGTCACGGATGGCGAAGGCCTGTTTGGCGGCTTCCGCGCACAGGTGCACGTAATCGGGGCCCGAGGGATCGAGCTTGCCGATTTCGAGCACATCGAGGATGCCGAGGATCAGCAGCGACACCAGCCCCTGCGTCGGCGGCGTCATGTTGTACAGCGTGCCGAGGGAATGTTTCAGCGCCAGCGGCGTGCGCCATTGCGCCTGATGCCGGCGCAGATCGGCGAGTGCGAGCGGGCTGCCTGCCGCAGCCAGGTCGCGCGCGAGCGATTCGGCCAGCTCGCCGCGGTAATAATCGTCCAACCCCGCCTGGGCGAGGCGTCGCAAGGTTGCACCCAGGCGTTTTTGCAGGAACACGCTGCCGGTCTCCGGCGGCGCGCCCTTCACTAGAAAGGTTTCGTCGAAACCGTGCACGCCTTTCAGGCCGCCGAGCTTTGCCGCCGTGGTGGCATGCTGGCTGCGGGTGACGGCGATGCCGTTCTCGGCGTAATAGATGGCGTCGGCGAACAGGCGAGCCAGCGGCAGCGTGCCTCCGAGTTCTTTTCGGCTGAATTCGTGGGCTGCGTTCCAGCCCGAGACCGTGCCGGCGACGGTGTTGGCAGCGATGCCGCCGCGAAACGGTATGCCTTTTGTGATGCCGCGTTCGGCGTACCACGCAATTGAGGCGGCTGCCGCAGCTGCGCCGCAGGCGTCGATGGCGCGCGGCGCCTGTCCAGGCACGTGGATTAGCCAGAAGGCGTCGCCGCCGATCGAATTCATGTGCGGATAGACCACGGCGATGCTGGCTGCGGCAGCAATCATCGCTTCCACCGCGTTGCCGCCTTCGCGCATTACGGCCAACGCCGCCTGAGCCGCAAGGGCGTGCGGCGCCACCGCCATGCCGCGGGTGCCGCGAACTGGATTCAACATCGCTTCTGCACGCCTTTACGTATTCTTCGGGAGTGCCTGCGCGCGCTTGTTGCGCAACCGGCTCCGCAGTCTAGTGAAGAAACCGGGTGCGAGCAACAGCGCCAAAACGAGCGCCAGGTCGTCGGCCATCTTGGCAAGCGCGGGATCGACGAACATGACATTGTGGCGCAGCGCCTGGATGCCGAAATAGGCATGGATGCACACCAGACGCAGAGCCGTGGCGAACGGCAGCGCGAGCAGCGCAAACGCGCCGCGCATGAATCGGCGCGGCCGACGGCGCACCAAAACAATGCTGCGATGCACCAAATAGTTGCTTGGTCAGCCCGCACAGGCGCGGCCTCGGGCGCATTTTCCCTGTGTAATCAACGTTGGCACGGCGCTTGCATTGGATCTCCTGTCAACCGTTCAACCAGGAGAATCTCATGTCCTCATCGTCCTCGGCGGCGCAAGCACTCAGCCTTCGGGCTCCGGTCTCAATTCTGGATAACCGCTGGCTGCAGTTGGCGCTCGGTCTCGTCTGCATGATGGCGATATCCAGCCCGCAATACGTGTGGGCGCTGCTCACCAAGCCGATGATGGCGGCGTTCGGCGTCAAACTTTCCCAGTTGCAGGTCACCTTTTCCATCCTGATCGTATTCCAGACCTTCCTCTCGCCCTTCCAGGGCTATCTGATAGATCGCTTCGGCCCGCGCCTGCTGCTT
>JADGRR010000286.1 GCA_017880745.1 Burkholderiales bacterium | reverse complement strand
GCCGCAGCCCTCGTCCTCGGTGTGGGGGTGGAGGCGCACGCCATGCTTTTCGGCGAGATAGTTCACGACGTTTTGATGCTTCTTGGCAAAATTATCGCCGCGCTTGAAGCCCACGCCAACGATCTGC
Organism: Burkholderiales bacterium; assembly: GCA_017880745.1. Lineage (GTDB taxonomy): Bacteria > Pseudomonadota > Gammaproteobacteria > Burkholderiales > SG8-39 > 2-12-FULL-64-23. Next base: position 4,692 of record JADGRR010000286.1, on the reverse strand, counting down.
CGCCCGTCGCGGGCATGGCTCCAGGTGTAATGCCCCAGGCCGGGGTGGAACCAGAAATGGAAATAATCGGGGCTCAGCGGGCAATCGATGATGTCGTGAAATTTCTGCCCGACGAAAAACCAGGGGATCGTCTGCGGGTAATTCGGGTAGATCGCGCGGATCACGAGCGAACTCGGTCCGTCGGCCCCTATCACCTGGCGCGCGCGGTATTCGACCGGCTCGCCGTTCTTTCGCGCCTGGACGATCACATGATCGCCGTTATCCTCGAGCCCGGCAAACGAGGTCCGGTCGTGAATTTCCGCGCCACTCCTTTTGATCGCCCAGTAATCGGAGTACTTGCGGTGCAGATGCGGCGTGCTGCCGCCGAAGAAATCCATCGGCATCGACACCATGCTGGGGAAATGGAAGGTGACCCCGCGACACGAGGTCGGCTCGTGCAGCGTTTCGCGCGGCAGCGGGCCGAAATTCTCCAGCAGGAAACGATGGCCGCGCGGCGACAGGATGCCGCTGCAGATCTTGTGGCGCGGCAGTTCCTTCCGCTCCAGGACGATGGTCTCCAGGCCGGCGTCCACCAGGCGCTTGGCCGCCGCGGCCGCAGACAGACTGGCGCCGACGATGATTACATCAACTGAACGCATCAGCTTGTGCCTTTTTCATCATGTTCCATCATCTGCCAATTCTGCCAAGTGCACCACCGGACAGTCGCTGACTCGCTCGAACGCAGCGCCGTCCTCCAGGCTCTCCACCACGATGCGCGTGGTCATCCGCCCCTGCAGGATCCAGCGTGCCTGGATGCTGTCGTTCGCGCTGGTGTCCATAGTGTCAACGGCCGCTGCCAGGTCGAGCCTATGCCGCAGGCTGCGCGCGGCTGCCGGGATCGCGATGCGCTGCAAATCGAGGTTGAGGACGCAGCCGCAGTCGGCGCGCAGGGCGTCATAATAATTGACCAGGCGCTGGTAACCGGCATGATAGGCGCGCGGTTCGATCACGTACAGGTCGCTTGCGCGCAGGGCGCGGCGCACGGCGGCGACGCCGCTCAAGGCTTCGCCCAGGCTCGCAATCTTCGATCCCGGCGGCCATTGCTGCAGGTGGCGCAGCAACAATCCGTCGGCGACGACGATTTTCCTCAGCCCGCGCAGCGGCTGCAGAAACCGTTCCAGGCGCGGCGCCGGAATCGACACTCCAGCTTCCAGCGCGAGAGCGATATCCGAGCCGTCGTCATCCGCGATCGAAATTTTGCCCGCGCCTCCCAGGAGGGCAACTGCCCGCGCCAGGGTGCCGGGGCGTTCGCGCAGTGCCGGACCAGGCAGCAGCACTGCAGGTGAGGCGGGGCGTGGCGCACGCGGCCGCACCGCCTGCGCCTCCATCCGCGTTCGCAGACTTTGTACAGCGGCAGGCTGGACCAGTTGGCGGCGCAGGTCCAGAGTCATCGCGACCAGACCGATGTCCTCCGGGCAGGCCGGCTCGCACGCGGCGCACAGGGTGCAACTCTGGACCGATTCGCCGATGTCGGCGGCAGCGGCGCCGTGCTGCAGCGCCTTGGCGCGTCCGAGCGGCGTCAGGCCGATATCGCGGTCGCGGCGCCATACCGGGCATACCAGCAGGCACAGGCCGCAGCCGCTACAGGAGGCGTAATCCTTCTGCGGCTGTGGCGCAATTTTGGCTCGGCCGAACATATTCAGAAGATGACGTGACGATTGAGAATCATCGCCGGGTCGGCCTGGCGCTTCAGCGCCAGGTGCCGATCCACCAGGGCATCGCCGAACACGCGCCGGATATAGCCTTTCATCATGCCGCCGAAGCGATAGTAGCTGGCACCCATGTCCACGCCGATGTCGTAAATCTCGTTCTTGAATGACTGCAGATAATCGCGGCTGTACATCGTGTCACCCAGCATCGGCTCGAATTCGCAGCCATAGGCCCAGCCTTCGGCATCGGGCGGAATGCACGACATTTCGTAATGCGCACGGTGCTCCGGGCGCAGTCTGATGCCGACCAGGTAAAGGGTGTAATGCGGAAAATACTTGCGGCAGACCGCGTTGCCGCGCTCCACCGCCTCGACGAACTTGGGTGCCGAGGTCGCCAGGTCCGGAATCACCATTTGCCGGTTGCCCCAGAACTTCCATACCGCGCGCGAAAACACGACGCTGCGCTCGAGCATGGTTGCGCCGCGCATGTATTCCGGGCGCTGCAATTCGGGAAAGAGTTCGCGCTTGCGCTGCAGCAGATACCACGCTTCGCCGAGTTTCCACGGGCGCAGGGCGTAATGAACCAGCGTGCACAGGCCGAAACCGAACTCGCCGTAACCGCGCAGGCGCGGCCGCCAGTCTGCCATGAACGCCGCTTCGCGCTCGGGCGAGTCGAAGGCCAGCAGAACATTGACCGCACAGTCCATGATCGTGAGGATTCCAGAATAGTCGCTGGCGTCGTTGTGGTCGAGCAGTTGCAGATCTTCGATCGCGGTGCGCAGCGATGAGTAGTAGAAATAGTGCATGCGCAATGGCGTGTAGCGGCGCACGCGCAGCGTGGCTTCGGTGATCACGCCGAACTGCCCGTAACCGAGAATCACCCGCTGAAACAGCGCGGCGTTGTGCGTGTCGGAGCACTCGACGATTTCCCCGGTCGGGGTGACCACCTGCAAGGACAGCGCCTGATCGGCGCTGCAGCCCAAGCGCGCCGAATTGACGTCGATCCCGCCCACGCCCAGCGTGCCGCCGACCGACGACGTCAGGTTGAGCGGCGCCGACAGGTAATCCAGATCCCGCCGGCGCAGTTCCTCGGCCAGGCTGTGCCAGAAAATTCCGGCTTCGGTGCGTACCGTCAGCGCCTCCGCGTCGATATGCAGCACCCGGCTCATGCCGGTCATGTCCAACAACACGCCGCCGAACGCCACCGATTCGCCTTCGGTCGTCAGGCCGCCGCCGCTTACGGTGACCGGCACGCGGTACCGTTGCGCGGCCTGGAGCAGGAGCGCGACCTGTTCGGTGCTGCGCGCGATGACGACGCCGTGCGCCAAGCCGTAAGCAGTGCCACCGGCGTCGGTGGCGAACGCGGCCAGCGCCGCGGCGGCTTCCCGCATTTCGATGCCGCGCGCGCGGATCGCTGCGGCAAACTCCTCCCAGTTCGCGCCGTCCCAGCGCGCCGGGTTGGTCTGCTGGCGCTTGATTCCCTGCAGCGCATCGGGTGCGACATGGCAGGGTCCCAGGGTGCCGGGCTCAATATCGGTAACGTGCAAGCAGGAACTCCAGTCTTGTGGAAATGCCGCGATGATTTGGCGCGCGCTGACTAGGCAAAAGACTCCGGCGCCGGGTCAGCCAGGCTGGCCGGTATTGTACGCCGCGGCGCGCAGCGGGAAGCGCAGCGTGAGGATTGCGCCGCTGCCGTCGCCGCGGAGGGGCGTAAGAAACTCGCGCAGTACATGCTGCGCGCCCCGTTTTCTCTGGAGAAGATGACTTATCTCCCGGACACGGGAATGGTCATGTACCGCTCGCACATGCACAAAGGACTGAAGCGCAATTTCCAGTTGATGCCTGGGGCGCAATGGCTCGAGATGCTTTGCCGCCACATTCCGGACCGGTTCGAACACCTTGTGCGGTATGTGGGATGCTATTCGACCCGCTGCCCGGGCGAGCGGGCACGCGCCGCCGCGCCGGCAGCAGCGGTGCGAGCACCCGAGGACGCGCCGGTGGTTGCAGCGCGCGCCCGGATGGCCCGGGATCAGCCGTTCCCAATCCATCGCCAGGATCTTCTTGATCGCAGCCTCCGTCTCGAGCGGATAGAAATCGATCATGCCGCGGCCCGGCAGCGTCCCGACCGGCAGGAAATCGACGACGAAAATGATCTTCTCCTTGGGCAGCCGCATCACCAGCGAGCTGTCGGAATGGTTCCGACCGAGGTAAGTCAATTCGAGCGTTGTTCCGCCGAGCTTGATGGTCTTCGAACTTGCCCATGGTCTCGTCCGGCAGGATCGTGGCCGGGTCCTTGAGCACGGCGAGGCGCTGTTTCGCCGCCTTGTGCGCAATGACTATTGCGCCGGCGTCCTTGAACGGCTTGCCGCCGGCGACGTGATCGAAATGGTGGTGGCTGTAGATCAGGTACTTGATCGGCTTGTCGGTTACCTTCTTGATTTCGTCGACATAGGTCACCACGGCTTCCGGGCGGCCGTAGCCGATCGGATCGGTCGCAATCACGCCGGCCGGGGTGACAACGAACATCGACTGGTAGTTGCCATAGCGGAAAACGTAGACGTTGTCGGTCCCATCGACCTTCTTCGTCTCGAACAACGGCCGCTGCGGCGCCGGCGCCTGCGACCAGGAAGGCTGGACGATCGCCGTGAGCACGCCTGCAAGTAATGCATGGGTAAATCGCTTCCTGGTTCCCCCTGAGTGGTTTGGTCGCGCAAGTTTGGTTGCGCAATCGCGGCGGCGCATTCCCTGGCGGATCGAACCCAGCCGCTCGATCAGGGAATGCACGCCTCCCGCGTGAACACCGGTGAACGCGAAATTAATCCAGGTGCATGGGCAATTCGACTGTCCGGCCTCGCCGGCAAGTCCGAAAGGCTGCGTCCTGCTGTGCGTGATGCCGGGTCACCCGCTCAATCCGGCGCCTGACATCTTCACGACCGGCGCCCAGCGGCCGACCTCGCTCCTGATGAAAGCAGCGAATTGCTCGGGCGCGGTCGGCATGAAACGC
>JADGRR010000285.1 GCA_017880745.1 Burkholderiales bacterium | reverse complement strand
CTTCACCGACGCCTGCTTCAGGGACTCCGACGAAGACATTTGCCGCCAGGCGCTCGCATCGGCGAATCCGCGCATGGCCGGCATCGAGTGGAACGCGTTGAAAGCGCAGGGCTGGCAGCGGCTCAATGTGCCGGCACGCTTTGCGCCCTTCGCCGACGGCAATTTCCCCACGCCTTCGGGAAAGTGCGAGTTCTGGAGCCAGACTGCGATGGACCTGGGCATGGACCCGCTGCCGGCCTATACGCCCCCGCGCGAATCGGCGCAAAGCGCGCCGCAACTGGCTGAAAAGTATCCGCTCGCCTTCATCTCACCGCCGGCGCGCAATTTCCTCAACTCCTCCTTCGCCAATCTGCCGTTCGCGCTGAAGGAGGCGGGCGAGCCCACTCTGGATATTCATCCGGCCGATGCCGCAGCGCGAGCAATCGGCGATGGCCAGGCGGTGCGCATTCGCAACCAGCGCGGCTCGTTCGTGGCGAAAGCGCGAGTGTCCGACCTGGTGCGCCCGGGCGTGGTGGCGGCGCTGTCCGTATGGTGGAAGAAACTCTCACCCGACGGCCGCAACGCCAACGAAGTCACGTCGCAGGCCGTCGCCGACATGGGTGGATCGGCGACCTTTTATGATTGCCTGGTCGAGGTCGAGCGGGCCTGAACGGGGTGATTTGCGGCGTGCGAGACACGCCAAAGGAGGGTGACATGACAGAGGCGACAACGTCGGTTGCAGGAGGCGGCAAAGGCGCGCGCATCGCCGCTGCGCTGGCATGGACGGGCCTCGGCCTCGCTCTCGCCTGCGGCATCGCCGAAGTGCTCGCAGGGCTCGGCTATCGCTGGGGCTGGTGGCACTTCCGCATCGGCATCCAGATCATGCGCTGGTCCGCCACGACCGACCTCGCGGCCGTGGCGCTGGCGCTGGCGGCGGCGATGCTCGCCTGGAAGTATGGCGCGCGTCGCGTTCTCGCCGCGAGCGCAGCCGGCCTCGCTCTGAGCCTGATCGTAGCCGGCCCGCCGCTGTACTACTGGCGCACCGTGGACCGGGTTCCGCGAATTCACGACATCAGCACCGATACCGACAACCCGCCGCGTTACGTTGCCGTGCTCGCTTTGCGCAAGGGCGCGGAGAATCCGGCCGATTACAGCGCCGAGGTGGCGGCGCAGCAGAAGCAAGCCTACCCTGACATCGCGCCCGCGACACTGGATGTGCCGCCGGCGCAGGCGTTCGCGCGTGCCGAGCGCGCGGCGCGCGCGATGGGATGGGAGATCGTCGCCGTTGCACCCGGAGACCTGCGCATCGAGGCCACGGACACCACATTGTTATTCGGTTTCAAGGATGACATCGTCGTGCGCGTTGCGCCGAGCGGAAATGGCAGCCGCGTGGACGTACGCTCGCTGTCGCGCGTCGGCAAGAGCGATTTCGGTGTCAATGCAAAGCGCGTACGGAAATTCCTGCGGCAGCTAGCAGGAGCGTGACGTGGCATTTACTTGAACAGGGAGGACGCTATGGAAAACGGGCAACGCAGGGAATTTCTGAAGCGCGCCGGCGGAGTGATGCTTGCGGCAGGCATGGGCGCAAATGCGGCGCGGGTGTTCGCGCAATCCAAAATCAAGCTTGGACCGAAAGATGCGCTGATCGTGGTCGACGTGCAAAACTGTTTCATTCCCGGCGGCAGCCTGGCGGTGGCGAAGGGCGACGAGATCGTCCCGCTCATCAACACGCTGGCGAAGAGCTTCCAGAACGTGGTGTTGACGCAGGATTGGCACACGCCCGGACATATCTCCTTTGCCTCCTCACATCCGGGCAAGAAACCGTTCGAATCGATGAAGCTCGCCTATGGCAACCAGATCCTTTGGCCCGATCACTGCGTGCAGGGCACCGATGGCGCCAAACTGCACAAGGATCTCGCCATTCCGACGGCGCAACTCGTCATCCGCAAGGGCTACCACAAGGATGTGGACAGTTATTCGGCGTTCATCGAGGCAGACGGCAGGACCAAGACCGGGCTCGACGGCTACCTCAAGGGCCGCGACATCAATAGTGTCTACGTTTGCGGGCTGGCGACCGACTTTTGCGTTGCGTGGACCGCACTCGATGCGCACAAGCTCGGTTTTGCGGCCACGGTGATCGAAGATGCCTGCCGCGGCATCGATACCCAAGGTTCCCTCGCTGCCGCTTGGGACAAGATGAAGAAGGCCGGCGTCAGGCGAATTCAGTCGGATGCCATCGCCTAGAACCCGTTGCAAAAATGAATCTTGCAACGGACCGCTACCGAGGAAGCTGCTAACGCGGCATGCCCGGCGCCGGATTTGCAGGCACCTGTTGCCAGTTGCTTGCGCACTGGGAAACATAGGGATAGTAGCCCGGCGGGTTGGTGCAGTAGTACCAGAATTGCCCCGTTGACGGCGCGGGGGGCGCAAGCACCAGCGGCGGTTGATACGGATCGGGATAAGGATAAACGGGCGCCGGATAGAAGTACCAGATGCCGCCGACGATCCACCACCACCCGAATCGGCCGGCGTGGCGTCCCTGGTGCCAGCGGCCGCCGCGCCATCGCTCGAAGTCGCGTTCGTGGAAGCGGTGAATGTCGCCGCGCCAGCCGTCGTGCCGCCCACGCTCGGCGCCGCGGCGATGGTCGCGTTCATCCGCCGCAGTTGGACCCGCCATGAACGCCATCGCAATCAGGACGGCGAGCACGCCGTGCATAATTTTCATCGCACTCTCTCGCAAAGGTATTCTCGGTTCCAGCACGCGGCCGAGCCGTCTCGATCCACAGTACTCAACGCGCTACGCCCGGGGGCGGAGGCGGCGCATAACCCGGAGGCGGGGGCGGAGGCGCATAGGCGCTTCCGGGCGGAGGCGGCGGATAGCCCGTACGTTGAGGTTCGGACATCATCCGTCCGTACACGGGAACGCGGTCGCCTTTCGCATACATGCACTGAATGTACGCGTTGTCGTAGCGGTGCTGCGAACCATACCCGGAGGCTTGACCGGCACCGGCGCCGGCGGCGCTGCCTGCTAGCAATCCCACCCCCGCGCCGACACCTGCGCCCTGATGTCCGCCCATCGCCGCGCCGGCCAGCGCGCCCACTGTGGCGCCGACGACAGCGCTTTTCACGCCGCTATCGACCGCAGCCTCGTTGGCTGTGGCACCGCCGACCTGGCTATAGGCGAATTGCCTGCAATCGGCATCGTCGGCGCGGAATTGATCGAAACTCTTGCCGGTCCCGGGCATCACCATGACGCTCGGTCCGGTCGGGATGGTCGTGCAGGCGGCGACGCTCAGCAGCGCTGCAAGCGGCAAAAGGTGCAATAGCTTGGACATGGTCAGGTCTCCGGGTCGTTAGCGAGAGGGTGGTTGCGCCGGCACGCGCTGCCAACCGGCAGGACATTCGCTTGTGTAGGGATAATAGGATCTCGATGCCTCGCAGTAGTACCAATCCCCCTGAGCCTGCGACGGCGCGGGTGCCGCCTGGGGAACGCCCTGCTCGGCATATACCGGCGGCGACGAATATCCCGTCACTGCCGGAGGATAGGCGTAAGCGGGCGCCGGGTAGGCGTACGCGGGATACGCGTAGGGATAGGCGTAATAGGGCGCCGGATAGTAGCCGGGGCCGAAAATCGGAAAGCCAAGATTAATGCCAAAGCGCACATTTCCACCGAAACCATGGCCGCCGAAACCATGCCCATGATGCTGTGCCATCGCGGAACCGCTCGCCAGCGTTCCGCACAAGGCCAGGATGAAAGCCCCTATTATTTTGGGCAGTGTTTTCATGATCTAACACTCCAATCGCTACGCAGGAGTTCAGGCTAGCAGGTTCGCGCGACTGGAGTGGTAAGCAATTGTTTCAATATGTAACTGCAATGAAAGTCCGCTTATGCAGCGGCTTAGCCCTGCGCCACCCTGACCGACCCGACGAGTTACCGGTGCGTCTCCCAGGGGGACTTTCCCCTCAACGGGGATCGAGACCTCCGGGGCGTCGAGCTTCAGCGGCCTTCGAACTCCTTGCGCACGATCGCCGCGCCCGCGGCCAAGGCCTTCAGCTTGCCCTGCGCGACGGCGCGCGGCAGCGGCGCCATACCGCAGTTGGTACAGGGATAGAGCCTCTCCGGCGCGACGTATTTCAGCGCCGCACGCAGGATCTGCGCGACTTTCTCCGGCGTCTCGATTTCCTCGCTGGCAACGTCGATTGCGCCGACCATGACGTCCTTGCCCTTGAGCAGGCCGATCAGTTCCAGCGGCACTTTCGAGTTGGCGCATTCGAGCGATACCTGGTCAATTTTCGATTTTGCCAGTAGCGGAAAAGTGGATTCGTACTGGCGCCATTCCGAACCCAGGGTCTTCTTCCAGTCGTTATTGGCCTTGATGCCATAGCCATAGCAGATATGGACCGCGGTCTTGCATTTGAGCCCGGCCGCGGCGGTTTCCAGCGTCTCCATGCCCCAGTCGCGCACCTCGTCCATAAACACGTTGAAGGCCGGTTCGTCGAACTGGATGACGTTCACGCCCAGGGCTTCGAGTTCGCGCGCCTCGGCATTGAGAATCTTTGCGAATTCCCGCGCCAGCTTCTCCCGGCTCCTGTAATAGCCGTCGTAGAGCGTGTCCACCATGGTCATCGGACCGGGAAGGGTGAATTTCACCGGCCTGTCGGTCTCGGCGCGCAGGAACCTGGCGTGCTCGGCGAATATGGGCCTCGTCCGCGCCACCGGGCCGACCACCATCGGCACGTCCGCGTCGTAGCGGTTGCGGATGCGTACCGTCTTCTTGTTCTGGAAATCGACGCCGTCGAGGTGCTCGATCAGCGTGGTGACGAAATGCCGCCGTGTCTGCTCACCGTCGCCAAC
>JADGRR010000284.1 GCA_017880745.1 Burkholderiales bacterium | reverse complement strand
TTCCGGTCTTGCCATTGAGCACCCTGTCGATATGGGTTCCTTTGTCGCCGGTCGCAATCTTGGATCCGTCCAGCGCGGGGAACGCCGGCGGCAGCCCTTTGCCGCTCGCCTGGTGGCAGGCGGCGCAGTTCGCGGCGTAGACCTTCTCGCCCCTGGCCTTCAGTTCGTCCGCGCTCCACTGCTTGTTCGGATCCTCGGCGACCGCGGCGGCCTTCGCCTTCTGCCCGGCGACCCACTGCACGTATTTTTCCTGCGACACCACCTCGACCACGATCGGCATGAAGCCATGGTCCTTGCCGCACAGTTCGGCGCACTGGCCGCGGTAGGTGCCTTCTTTGTCCGCCCTGAACCAGGTATCGCGCACGAAGCCGGGAATGGCGTCCTGCTTGATGCCGAAAGCCGGCACCCAGAACGAGTGAATTACGTCGTTGGCGGTGGTGAGGACGCGCACTTTCTTGCCCACCGGCACCACCAGCGGGTTATCCACTTCGAGCAGGTAGTGTTCGCCCTTGGGTTTCTGATTGTGGATCTGATCCTGCGGCGTGGCCAGGTTGGACAGGAACGCAACCCCCTCGCCTTCGCCCTTGAGGTAGTCGTAGCCCCATTTCCACTGGTAGCCCGTGGCCTTGATCGTAATGTCGGGGCTGGAGGTGTCCTTGAACTCGATCAGCGTCTTGGTCGCGGGCCAGGCCATGCCGAGGAGGATGACGAAGGGGATCACGGTCCAGATGATTTCCACGGTGGTGTTCTCGTGGAACTGCGCGGCCTTGTGGCCGGCCGACTTGCGGTGGGCATAGATGGAGTAGAACATCACCCCGAAGACGATACAAAAAACCACCAGGATGACGTACATCATCAGCATATGCAGGTCGTAGATCTCGCTCGCGATGCGAGTCGCAGGCGGCTGAAAATTGAGTTGGTAGGCTGCCGATGCGACCCCCGCATAGAGCGCCAGCAGCAGGCCGCCAGTCAGTCGTCCCAGCTTGTTATTCATCATTCCCTCGTAGCTTCAAAAAACCCGGCGGCGGAAATCACGGTATCCGAGTCGAACAAACCCTAACGCGAGTTCCGCCAATGTCACGCTGGTTCGCGCTTGTCCCGGGTTCCCGCCCGCGCGACACGAGCCGCAGCGTCAGAACACTACCGCTGCGGCGACACGCAAGGGCAAGCGGGCCAAAAAAAGTTCGGTACGCTAGCATAGGCAACAGGCTTAATCAAGCTTTTCAGGAATTGCTGCAAGTGATCGCGAAATAAAAAAAATCAAATCAAACCCCTTTCGCGCGCCGCGGGTGCATCGTGACGATGGCGCGCCCGTCGTCGGTCTGGCGCTGCGCCGGCTTCCATGCGTGACCGTAGATGATCTCGAAGCTCGCCGCTAGTCTGCCGTCGCGGCGCAGGGTCTCGTACGCCGCGCGCATGGCGCCGAACACACCCTTGCCGGTGAGGCCGCGCCGGCGTTCGGCAAGCACGTTTTGCTGGCCGGTCGCGCGCAGGTCGGCGAGCAGCGCGTCGACGTCGGCATAGGTCAGAGTGATGACCTCCATGTCCATCACCGGCGCGGCGAAGCCGCAGGCGGAGAGCATATCGCCAAGGTCGTGCATGTCGATGAAGCTGTGCACGTGCGGCGCTCCATCGCGCGCGGCGAATGCGCATTTCAACTCTTTCAGGGTGTCCGGCCCGTAGCAGCTGAACATCAGCAGTCCTTCCACCTTCAGCACCCGGCGCAACTCCTTGAACGCCGGTAGCGGATCGCCGGCACAATGCAGGGCCAGATTGGACCAGGCCAGATCGACGCTCGCCGCAGCCAGCGGCGCGGAGGCAAAATCGGCGCACAGATAATCGACGCGTGCGCGTTTGAGTACGCGCCGCAGCCAGGTGTCGTGGCCGCGCGCTGCCTGCAGCAGCGGCAGCGCGAAATCCAGTCCCAGGACTTGCGCGCGGGGATAGCGCTCGGCGAGGCGCTCGGCGCCATGGCCTTCGCCGCAACCGGCATCGAGAATGCGTCCAGGCTCTAGCTTGATGTACTGCAAGCGCTCCAGCATGCGCGCCTCCACCTCGCATGCGAGCACGGCAGCCACGGCATAAGTCGCGGCCGCGCGGGACGAGGCGCGGCGCGCAGCGCGGCGGTCGATTGCAATCGCGCTCAGCGCGAACTCCGGCGCCGTGGGCAGACGATCGTCGTGCGCTCAGGCTTCACCGGCGCAGCGCCGACTCCACCGCCAGCCCCACTGCGAGCAGGCGCCGGTCCTCGCCGCTTTGCCCTACGATCATCAGCCCCACCGGGCCCTCGCCCCGCTGGTGACAGGGAATAGACAGGGCGCAACCGTCGAGGAAATTCACCACGCTGGGATTCCGCAGTAAGGCGAGATTGGTCTTGCCATATAGTTGATCATCCGCCTCCAGGGGCGCAATGGCGGGCGCGATCATGGCCACCGTGGGCATCAGCAGTGCGTCGTAAGGCGCAGCCAGGCGCGCGCTGTCGGCGATCATGGCGGCGCGCTGTGCCAGCACCTCGATGTAGTCGGCCGCGCTCACCTCGGCACCGCGCAAGGTGCGGGATGCCACGCGCGGGTCGTAATCGGCCTTGCGCCGCGCAATCAGTTCACGGTGTACCGCGTAGGCCTCGGCCACCACCAAGCCGCCCTTCTGGTTGATCTGCGGCAGTCGATGCAGGACTTCAAAGCGCACGTCGGTCACACTCGCCCCAGCCTGCGACAACCTGGCAAGCGCCTTGCCGAAAGCCTCTGCCACGCCGCTATCCAGGCCGTCCAGAACGTAATCCTGCACCACGCCCAGGCGCAGGCCCTTCAGAGGCAGGGCCGGCGGCACCAGCGGCGCGGCGCCCGCGAGTACGCTATCGATCAGGGCGCAGCAGGAGACACTCGGTGCGATCGGACCGATGGAATCGAGCGTGGTCGAGAGCGGAAAGGTACCGTCCCTGGCTATGCGTCTGGCCGTAGGTTTGAAGCCGGTGAGTCCGCATAGCGCGGCCGGTATGCGCACCGAGCCGCCGGTGTCGGTACCCAGCCCCATTGCCGCCATGCCGTCGGAGACAGACACCGCCGCCCCCGAAGACGAGCCGCCCGGAATGCGGCCCGTCGCCCGGTCCCAGGGATTTTTCGGCGTGCCGTAATGGGGATTGAGTCCCAATCCGGAGAAAGCGAACTCGACCATATTGGTGCGGCCGACGATGATTGCACCCGCCTGGCGCAGCCGCCGCACCACGCTGGCATCGGCTGTGGCCGGGGCGGCATCGGCGAGCGCTTTCGATCCGGCTCGCGTAATGTCGCCGGCGACGTCGAACAGATCCTTGACCGACACCGGGATGCCGGCGAGCGGCGAGGGCACGATGCCGTGCGCGCGCAGTGCGTCGCTCGCCTGCGCTTCGGCCAGCGCCGACTCGCGATACGTGCGCAGGAACACGCGCGTGCCTTCGCCCGAGGGAACGGCGATGCGCATGAGCGCCTCCTCGACCAATGCCCGGCTGGTGATGGTGCGGGCAGCGAGTTCGCCGGCGAGCGTCAGTATAGGTTTCATTTCTGCCTGATGAGGTTCTGCATCGGACTCCGGAATACGCGCGCGACAGACCAGATCGTCTGGCTGCGGATCAAGCCGCGCCGATTGGGCGTCGCGCGCCCAGCACCGGCGGCGTGAATTTGACCACCATCGAATTCGTGGTTACTCTCTTCCGGCCTGGGTGACCAGTGCATCTTCACGGAAGCATTTCCACTTGTCAATTTCGCTGCGCTCGTTTCTGCACATCGGCACAAAGGTCAAGCAGGCCCTGTTGGCCCAGGACTGCCTTCTGTGCCAGGCAGCGAGCGGCGACCGGCTATTATGCCCGGCTTGCGAGCGCGAACTTCCGGCAACCGCCGCGGCCTGCCCCCGCTGCGCTTTGGCCGGCTCGAGCGATGTCGAGTGCGGCGCCTGCATTGCCAATCCACCGCATTACGACGCGAGTTGCGCCGCGTTTGTCTACGCCTACCCGGTGGACGGCCTGATACAGGCCCTCAAGTATGGCGGACAGCTGGCGCTGGCCGGGCTGTTCGCGCACAAACTGCACCAGCGCATCGGAGAAGCGGCCGGCGTCGATCTGATCGTGCCCCTGCCCCTGCATCCGGCGCGCCTGGCCGAGCGCGGCTTCAACCAGGCCGCCGAGATCGCCAAAGTCTTGTCGCGCTTGACCGGCATCGCCATGGATGCACAACTCGCCCGGCGGGTGCGCAACACCGCGCCGCAGACGGATCTGCCGTGGCGGGCGCGTGCGGCGAACATGCGTCAGGCCTTCGCCTGCGAGCAGGACCTCGCCGGCGTGAGCGTCGCCGTGGTCGACGACGTCATGACCACCGGCGCGACGCTGGACGAGTTCGCCCGGACGCTCAAGCGCAGCGGCGCCACGCGGGTGGAGAATTGGGTGGTCGCGCGGACACCGCGCGATGTTTAACATCGTCCTCTACCAGCCGGAGATTCCGCCCAATACCGGCAACATTATCCGCCTGGCCGCCAACACCGGCGCGACCTTGCATCTGGTCGAGCCGCTGGGCTTCAGGTTGGAGGACCGCGAATTGAAGCGCGCCGGGCTCGACTACCATGAATATGCCGCCCTGGTGGTGCACAAGGATTGGCCGGCCTGCCGCGCACACCTGCAAGGCAGTCGTGTGTTTGCCTTTTCCACGCGTGCGTCGCGGCGTTATACCGGACCCGAGTACCGCGAGGGCGACGCGCTCGTGTTCGGGCCGGAGACCCGCGGTCTGCCGCTCGAGATACTCGACAGCCTGCCGCCAGAGCAACGCCTGCGCCTGCCGCTTCGGCCCGGCAACCGCAGCCTCAATCTTTCCAACGCAGTCGCCG
>JADGRR010000283.1 GCA_017880745.1 Burkholderiales bacterium | reverse complement strand
ACTCGGTGGCGGGCGGGGTCGCAGTGGGCATGTTCTCGGGCCTGGTCCCCGGCCCGTTCCAGATGCTGACCGCGGCGCTGCTCGCCGTGCCGCTGCGGGTCAACTTGCCGGTAGCGCTCGCGACCACGCTCTATACCAATCCCTTCACCATCGGCCCGCTGTACCTGCTCGCCTACCTGATCGGCCGGCTGATCATCGGCGGTGAGCGCGCGCCGCTTACCCCGCCGCCCGAAATCCAGTGGTCGGAGCTGGCTGCGTCGCTCGACGCTTTCCTGCGCTGGGTGCTGTCCATGGGCACGCCGCTCGCCGTCGGGCTGGTGGCGCTGGCGCTGGGCCTGGCCGCCCTCGGTTACGCCTGCGTGCAAATCGGCTGGCGCGCCTATGTGATCCGGGCTTGGCGCAAACGCGGGCGCGCGCGAAGCAAGTATGGCCGCTGAAATCGCTGCGCAGCGCGTCTTTCGGCGCTTTGTCGCGCCGGCGCTGGCGCTGATTACGGTCAGCATTATCGGCACGGTAGGCTACAAGATCATCGGCGGGCCGCAGGTGTCCTGGCTGGACAGCCTGTACATGACCTTCATCACCGTCGCCACCATCGGCTACGGCGAGATCATCGATCTTAGTCATTCGCCGGGCGGGCGCGTGTTCACCATGGCCATCGGCCTCGTCGGCATCGGCGTGGCCACCTACATGATATCCACACTCACCGCCTTCATCCTCGAAGGCGACATGAACGAGGCACTACGGAGGCGAAGAATGCAAAAAAGCATCCAGGCAATGCGCAAGCATTACATCATCGGCGGCATCGGCCGCGTCGGCACCAACGTCGCGCACGAACTCGAAGTCACCGGCCGCCCCTACGTAGTGATCGAAAGCGACAAGGAGGCGATCGAGCGCTATCTGGAGAGGCACCCCGAGGCCTTGTGGACGCACGCCGACAGCGGGGAGGACAGTGCGCTGATCGAGGCCGGCATTGAACACGCAGCTGGCGTATTCGCAGTCACGGGAGACGACAGCAAGAACCTTGTGATCACGCTCTCGGCCAAGCTGCTCAACCCCGAGGCGCGCGTGGTCGCGCGCTGCCACGAAATCAACTTTATCGACAAGATACGCAAAGTCGGCGCCGACGCCATCGTATCTCCGGATTTCACCGGCGGCATGCGCATCGTCTCCTCGATGGTGCGGCCGAAGGTAGTGAGCTTTCTGGACGAAATGCTGTTCGCGGACAACGCGCTGCGGGTGGAGGAAGTGCACATCCCCGAAGGCTTTCCCGCGGGGACCATCGGCGGGCTCAAACTGAACCGGCGCGACTTCGTCCTGATGGCGGTGCGCGTCCAGGACCGGTGGCAGTTCAATCCGCCGGAGGACTTCAACATCAGCGCGGGAAACACCCTGGTGGTAATGACCACGCCCGAGGGGCGCAAGTCGCTGCAGCGGAGCCTGGACCTGGCGGCAGCGTGAGCCTGCACGTCTGGCTGGCGTTCAGCGTCGCCGCGATACTGATCAGCCTGTCCCCGGGCGCCGGCGCCATCTCCTGCATGGCAAGCGGCATGCGCCGCCGCTGCCCCAGTACCTCGTCTGCATGGCGACGCTCACCGTGGTGGACATCGCCGTCATGAGCGGCTATGCGCTGTTCGCCTCGCGCGTGCTGCGGCTGCTGCGCGAACCACGGCAGATCCGCTGGATGAATCGCGGCTTCGGCGTTCTGTTCGTGCTGGCGGGCGGATTCCTCGCCCTGTTCAGGCGCACCTGAGCACCTGCGGCTGAAGCGGTGTGGGAGCGAGCTGGCGCGCGAAGCATGGAATTCGCGAGCCTGCTCGCTCCTACACCTGCAAGATGGCGCCATATGAACGCCATACCAGAGGCGGCTCAGTCCGGATTCAGCACTCCATCCTGCAGCCGCAGCACGCGCTGGGTGCGCGCGGCGATGCCCGGATCATGGGTGACGATGACGAAGCTGGTGCCGCGGCTTCGGTTGAGTTCCAGCATCATCTCGAACACCTGGGCGGCGGTATGGCGATCGAGGTTGCCGGTGGGCTCGTCGGCGAGCACGCACGCAGGCCGGGTCACCAGCGCCCGCGCCAGCGCCGCGCGCTGGCGCTCGCCGCCTGAGAGTTCGGCCGGAGTGTGCGCCAGACGATGGCCCAGCCCCACTTCCTCGAGGATGGCGACAGCGCGGCTGTGCGCCTCGGCCGCCGGCATGCGCCTTATCAGCAGCGGCATGGCCACGTTCTCCAGCGCGGTGAATTCCATCAGCAAGTGATGGAACTGGTAGACGAAACCGAGGGTCTCGTTGCGCAACCGGCCGCGCGCCGCCTCTGACAGGCTTTGCATCGGCCGACCGAGGATGGTCACCTCCCCCGACGTCGCACTGTCCAGCCCACCCAGCAGGTGCAGCAGGGTGCTCTTGCCCGAGCCCGAAGCGCCGACGATGGCCACCAGTTCTGCGGCGCGCACTTCCAGGTCGACGCCGAGCAAAACCTGGACATCGACCATGCCCTGATGGTAGATCTTGGCGAGCCCGGCGCAGCCGAGAACGATGTCACTCATAGCGCAGGGCCTCGGCGGGATTCACCCGCGATGCGCGCCAGCTCGGATAGAGCGTGGCGAGCAGGCTCAGCACGAACGACACTGCGGCGATCGCGACGACGTCGCTGCCTTGCAGATCGGATGGCAGTTCGCTGATGTAGTACACGTCCTTCGCCAGGAAGTGCACGTTGAACAGGCCTTCTATGAAAGGAACGACCACATCGATGTTGAGCGCGAGCAAAACGCCGCCGCCGACGCCGATCAGCGTGCCGATGACGCCGATCAGCGCGCCCTGCACCATGAACACGGCCATGATGCCCGAGGGCGCAGCGCCCAGAGTGCGCAGAATGGCGATATCGGGCTGCTTGTCGGTGACCGCCATCACCAGGGTGGAAACGATGTTGAACGCGGCCACCGCGACGATCAGCAGCAGGATGATGAACATTACGCTCTTCTCCATTTGCACCGCGCGGAAAAAATTGGCGTGGCTGCGCGTCCAGTCGCTGACGTACGCATCGGGGCCGAGCTTGGGCAGCAGATCCAGCGCCACCTGGCGCGCCTCGAACAGGTCGCGCAGCTTCAAGCGCACGCCCGAAACCTGGTCCTGCATGCGGTACAGCTTCTGCGCATCCTCGAGATGGATCAGGGCGAGGCCGGAATCGTATTCGAACATGCCGATCTCGAAAATTCCGACCACGCGGAACTGCTTCAGGCGCGGCACGATGCCGGCCGGCGTCACCTGCCCCTGCGGCGCGATCAGTGTCAGCTTGTCGCCGGCGATCACGGCGAGCGCGCGCGCGAGTTCGCTGCCAAGCACGATGCCGAACTCGCCCGGCCGCAGCGCGGAGAGCGTGCCCGACTTCATGTGGCTGCCGATCTCCGCTACCTGTTCCTCGCGCTCGGGCAGAATGCCGCGGATGACCGAACCGCGCACTGCGCCATCGAAAGTGAGCATGCCCTGCACGTTGACGTAGGGCGCAGCGGCAACCACGCGCGGATCGGAGGCGGCAAGCCCGGCCACCGCCTGCCAGTCGGCAAGCACATCACCCGGCCCGCTGATCTGCACGTGCGAAGCGACCCCCAGGATGCGCGTGCGCAGTTCGTTCTG
This sequence comes from Burkholderiales bacterium, assembly GCA_017880745.1. Taxonomy (GTDB): domain Bacteria; phylum Pseudomonadota; class Gammaproteobacteria; order Burkholderiales; family SG8-39; genus 2-12-FULL-64-23. The sequence continues at coordinate 1,227 of JADGRR010000283.1, read as the reverse complement.
GAAGCCGTTCATCACCGACAGCACCGTGATCAGCGCCGCAACGCCGAGCGCGATGCCCAGCATCGAGGTGAGCGAGATAAAGGAGATGAAATGATTGCGGCGCTTGGCGCGCGTGTAGCGCAGGCCGATGAACAATTCGTAGGGGAGTTTGGTCAAAGGACTATTGTCGCAATCTCGCACGGGTGGCGTATTTTGCCACACTAACGGGCTGCTGAATAACTCGCTGCATGAGCGATTTTTGGCGCGACGGTGAAGCAGCTTCGCTTTCGACGGCCCCCTGACTTGGCGGATATGCAAGGGGGGCGCGCCTTCTTTTTCGCTACTGAACTCACGCCCGGCTTATCGCCGTGCGGCAATGATAGACTTTGGCATGCATTGCCAACTGCTGGTATCCGACCTGTTCTGGCCTGACCCGGACTTCCGCGACATCTATCGCGAACTCCACACGCCCGCGTTGGAGCAACTTCTTAGCAAAGGACGGCGTCGGCACGACGAAGCAGGGTCGGTCGAAGCCTGGCTGTGCGCGCAGTTCAACCTGGACAAACAGGGTGACTGGCCGGTCGCGCCCTATAGCCTGCTCGCCGACGGCGGCGAACCGGGCGCTCACCATTGGCTGCGCGCCGATCCGGTGCACCTCAAGCTCGACGGCAACCGGCTGGTGCTCGCCGACAGCGGCATCTTTCCCGTATCGCAGCAGGAAGCCGAGAGCCTCACCGACAGCCTCAATGCGCATTTTTCGGGAGAGGGCCTGAGCTTTTATCCGCTGCGGCCGGACCGCTGGTACATGTGTGCCGAGGCCGCGCCGGCACTGGAAACGACGGCGCTGCCCGAAGCCGCGGGCAGGAGCATCGACGCGTTGCTGCCGCGCGGTGCCGACGCCGCGACCTGGCGCACGCGCCTGAACGATATCCAGATGCTGCTGCACGGCCACGCGGTCAACGCAGAGCGCGAGAGCGCAGGCAAACTGCCCATCAACAGCGTCTGGCTCTGGGGCGGCGGCAGCATCCAGCTCGGCGTCTCGGCATCCTTCAACGCGCTCTGGTCCCGGGACCCGTTCGCGGCGGGACTGGCGCAGGCGGCGCACATCGCGGCGCGCAATCTGCCCGATGGCGCCGCGGACTTGCTGCGCGCAAGCGCAAGCGAAGGCGTAAACCTGATCCAGCTCGACCGGCTGCGCGGCGCAGCGCAGTATGGCGACGCCCATGGTTGGCGCGAAGGCCTGCAGCA
>JADGRR010000282.1 GCA_017880745.1 Burkholderiales bacterium | reverse complement strand
TTCAGAATTCAACCTTGGGCACCAGACGCGCCTTGTCGATATTGGCGAGATCTACACTCACCATACCGCCCTCGATTTCCAATTGCAGCTTGCCATCCGCCACCGCACGCATCACCCCGGTGAAATTGCGCCGGCCTGCGACCGGCACGCGCAGGGTCAATCGCGCCTGCTCTCCGGTAAAGCGCGCAAAATCAGCCTCTTTCTTCAACGGCCGGTCCAGCCCCGGCGAGGAAACCTCCAGGCGATCGTAATCTATGTCCTCGACTTCCAGCACCCGCGCCAATTGGTTGCTGACCCGCGCACAGTCGTCGACCGTGATCCCGCTCGCGACAGCGTCCTGCGGGCCAGCTGGCGGCTTGTCGATGAAAATCCGCAGCATTCTGCCGCGATTGGACAATTCGACGCCGACGAGCTCATACCCCAGCCCGTCGACCGTTCGTTCCAGCAAGCCTTGCAGTTCCATAGCCACAAATAAAAAATGGGCTGACCGCCCATCCAACAGACCACATTCCACAGACTTGAAATTATAGCAGAAAATTATCCCAGGAACAATCGATTATGTCCCTGGCGATGCGCTGCTCGGAGCCAGAAGCTTGGGTTCGTTCAAACGCGAATCAGCGCCTGCGCCGCTGGCGCTGAGGCTTGGATGGGGCGGGACCGGGCGGGCGCTCGGCCGGGGATTCGGGCGCTGCGGCCTGAGGCTGAAACTCCAGCGCGGCGAGCAGGCGCGCGACTTCGGCTTCGTCCAGTTCGCGCATCTGGCCGCGTTTAAGGTGCGAGGGCAAGTCAATCGGGCCGTAACGCACGCGCATCAACCGGCTCACCGTCAGATGCAAGGCTTCGAACAGCCGCCGCACCTCCCGGTTGCGCCCCTCGCTCAGCACCACGTTGTACCAGTGGTTGCTGCCTTGTCCGCCGGCGTCATCGATGCTGTCCAGGTGCGCGGGGCCATCCTCCAGCTGCACGCCCGTGCGCAAGGCCTGCATCTGTTCCTCGGTCAGTTCCCCGAGCAGGCGCACGGCGTACTCGCGCTCGATTCTATGGCGCGGATGCATCAGCCGGTTGGCGAGTTCGCCCGACGTGGTGAAGATCAACAGTCCGCTGGTGTTGAAATCGAGCCGCCCTACCGCGACCCATTTGGCGCCGCGCAGACGCGGCAATTTCTCGAATACCTCGGGGCGCCCTTCCGGGTCGTCGCGGCTGACGATCTCGCCGGTAGGTTTGTGATAGAGCAGCACCCGCGCGGCTTCGCCGTGACGCAGGCGTACCGGGCGGCCGTCCACCGCCACGCGGTCGCGCGCGCTCACGCGCGCCCCCACCGTGGCCGGCTCGCCGTTGACGCTGACCCTGCCGGCCGCTATCCACTGCTCCATTTCGCGGCGCGAACCGAGCCCGGCGCCGGCGAGCACCTTGTGCAGCTTCTCCGAGGCGGCAGGCGCGCTAGTCGGCTGCGGCGGCTGGCGCGGCGGTCTCTGCGGCTGCGCGCGGCTCTTCGCTGGGCGGTATGTGCGGGGCAAGTTCGAGGGTGCTGCTTATTTGTTCTAGCGGTGGCAATTCCTGCAAGGAGCGCAGGCCCAGATCGTCGAGGAAAGTCCTGGTCGTTGCGTACAACGCGGGGCGGCCCGGAACGTCGCGATAGCCCACCGTGTCGATCCAGCTGCGCGCTTCCAGGCTCTTGATCACGTTGGTGGACACGGTCACGCCGCGAATGTCCTCGATGTCGCCGCGCGTCACCGGCTGGCGGTAGGCGATGATGGCGAGCGTCTCCATCACCGCGCGCGAATAGCGCGGCGGCTTGTCGTGGGTCAGCCGCTCCAGGTACTGCTGGTACTCGGGGCGGGTCTGAAAGCGCCAGCCGCTCGCCAGATTGACCAGTTCCACGCCCCTGCCCTGCCAGGAGTCGCGCAGTTCGTCGAGCAGGCGCCGCAGCGTGTCGGCGCCGATGTCTTCCTCGAACAAGCGGCGCAGTTCGGCGAGTGTGAGCGGTTCCTGGGCCGCGAGCAGCGCAGCCTCGAGGACGGTCTTGGCATTATTCGGATTCAGCATGGGCAAGCTTCACGTAGATGGGAGCATAAGGCTCGGACTGGGTTACTTCGATCAGGCTCTCGCGCACCAGCTCCAGCAGCGCGAGGAAACTCACCACCACCACCGCCACCCCCTTGCTCACGTCGAACAGCGCGGTGAATTCGATGAACTGGCTGCCTTGCAGGCGGCGCAGGATGGAGGACATGAACTCGCGCACCGACAACTCTTCGCGCGTCACTTTGTGATGCCGTGTGACCCGGGCCTGCATCAGCAGCGACTGCCAGGCGGCGATCAGATCCTGGGTGCGTACCTGCGGCAGGCGCTGCATCGCGGCCTGTTCGATCCACACCTCCACCCTGAGGAAATCGCGCCCCAGCACGGGCAGCGCATCGAGTTTGTGTGCGGCAAGCTTGATGCTTTCGTATTCCATCAGGCGGCGCACCAATTCGGCGCGCGGATCCTCTTCGTCCTCGCGCAGGGCGCGCGGGCGCGGCAGCAGCATTCTCGATTTTATTTCCATGAGCAACGCCGCCATCAGCAAATACTCCGCGGCAAGCTCGAGGTTGCGCCGGCGCATCAACTCGACGTACTCCAGATACTGCTGGGTTAGCCGCGCCATCGGGATATCGAGGATGTCGATATTGGCCTTGCGGATCAGGTAGAGCAGCAGGTCCAGCGGACCTTCGAAAGTGTCGAGGAATACCTCCAGCGCATCCGGCGGAATGTACAGATCCAGCGGCATTTCGAGCATTGCTTCGCCACGGACTGTAGCCACACGCGCGTGTGACGCGCCGGCCACACGCGCGTCTGACACGCCGGCCACGCGCGCGCCGGACGCGCCGGCGACATGCGCGCCATGCTCGCCGGCTGCGGCCGCAGGGGAATTCAATGCGCCGGCAACCGGGTCAAGCGGCGCGTCGTTGGCTGCGGCGGTTTCGATCACGAGTAGTTCAATCCCATGGCCTCGCGCACTTCGCGCATGGTCTCGGCGGCCAGCGTGCGCGCTTTCTCGCCGCCATCGGCAATGATGCTTTTCACCAGCGTCGGGTCGTCAAGGTAACGCTGTGCGCGCTCCCGCATCGGCGCCTGTTCGGCCAGTACCGACTGGATCAGCGGCTGCTTGCACTCGAGGCAGCCGATGCCGGCGCTGCGGCAGCCCTTCTGCACCCACTCACGGGTGTTGTCGTCGGAGTACACCAGATGGAACTGCCACACCGGGCATTTCTCCGGGTCGCCGGGGTCGTTGCGCTTTACCCGCGCCGGATCGGTCGGCATGGTGCGAATCTTCCTGGTCACGCCGGCGGCGTCCTCGCGCAGGTTGATGGCGTTGTTGTAGGACTTGGACATCTTCTGTCCATCCAGGCCCGGCAGCTTGGAGGATTCGGTCAATAGCGCCTGCGGTTCGGCCAGGATCATGCGCCCGCCGCCCTCGAGGTAGCCGAACAGCCGTTCCTTGTCTCCCATCGACAGGTTTTGCTGTTCATTCAGCAGTGCGCGCCCCGCCTGCAACGCCTCCTCGTCACCTTGCTCCTGGTAGCGCGTGCGCAACTCGTTATACAGCTTGCTCTTCTTGCTGCCGAGTCTCTTCACCGCCGATTTCGCCTTGTCCTCGAAGCCCGGCTCGCGCCCAAACAGATGGTTGAAGCGGCGCGCCACCTCGCGCGTCAGCTCGATATGCGGTACCTGGTCCTCGCCCACCGGCACCCATGCGGCGCGGTACATGAGGATGTCGGCGCTCTGCAGCAACGGGTAGCCAAGGAAACCGTAGGTGTCGAGGTCGCGGTCGGCGAGCTTCTCCTGCTGGTCCTTGTAGCTCGGAACCCGTTCCAGCCATCCAAGCGGCGTGATCATCGACAGCAGCGTGTGCAGCTCGGCGTGCTCGGGCACCCGCGACTGGATGAACAGCGTCGCGCGCGCCGGATCGATGCCGGCAGCCAGCCAATCGATCACCATGTCCCAGACGTGCTCTTCGATCACCTCGGGCGTATCGTAGTGCGTCGTGAGCGCATGCCAGTCGGCGACGAAAAAAAGACACGGGTACTCAGTTTGCAGCTTGACCCAATTCTTGAGGGCGCCGTGGAAATGTCCCAGATGCAGGCTCCCGGTGGGGCGCATGCCGGAGACGACGCGCTGCTCGTACATTGTTTGCGTTTACCTAAAGTTGAATCTGAAAAATGGACTCGATCAGCTGCATCGACAGCAGCAACGGCGGGTTCAGGATGATCCCAAGCGTATTGGTGAACAACAGCACCAGCAGGATCGGAAATCCATATGGTTCCAACCGCGAGAAGCTGTAGGCGAGTCGGTTCGGCAGCAGGCTCACCGCGATCCGGCCGCCGTCGAGCGGCAGGATCGGCAGCAGGTTCAGCACCATCAGCACCAGGTTTACCGTTATGCCCGCCTCGGCCATCAGGCTGAGCGGCAGCGTGAATGCGGTCAGCGGCGTGATCAGCGCGATCTTGAGAGTCATGGCCCAGAGCATGGCCATCAACAGGTTCGCCAACGGGCCCGCGGCCGCGACCCACAGCATGTCGCGCTTGGGATGGCGCAGGGCGGAGAAGTCGACCGGCACCGGTTTGGCCCAGCCAAACAGGATGCCGCCAGAGCCGAGCAACTTGCTCGCGACCAGGATCAGCAGCGGCAGGAGTATGGTCCCGACCATGTCGATGTGGCGCACGGGATTCAGGCTCACACGCCCGAGCACGTAGGCCGTGTTGTCGCCGAAATGCCTCGCCACGTAGCCATGCGCCGCTTCGTGCAGGGTGATCGCGAAGATGACGGGAAGGGCATAGATGGCGAGCGTCTGGACGAGATTGAATTCCATTGATCCGGCGATGCAAAAACGGTGATTTTATCAGACTAAGCGTTCGAACCCGAAAGGTTCCACA
>JADGRR010000281.1 GCA_017880745.1 Burkholderiales bacterium | reverse complement strand
TGAGAGGATCTTGCGTACACGCATTGTTTTCCGCCCGGGAAGCGAATTTCAACAGCCTGTTAGACAGCCGTTTGCCAGTGGCTGTGCGTTCGATGGAGAGGGTCAGGTGTCATATCAGTTCTCGGCCTGCCAGGCGTTGAAGAATTCGCAGCGGCGCCTGAGACGGGTCCAGCATGCAGGTGACGGGTAAGTAATAGGTCTGCTCTAACGCGTACTGCCCTCTCATGGCTGCATGTGATACTTGGTCGGTAAATGCGATCCATGTGCTGCCGGCGTGAAACTCGAAAACAATTTGATCCACTTTCGACTGGTAATCCAAGTCCGCCTTCATGCGATCGTGCATATGCAGCATGAAATGATCATAGGCGCTACGCCGGCCCTTTGTGATCCCGAGTAGTCTTAGAAGTTGGCGGACGCCCCAAACGGGGCGGCGCGCCGATGGCAGGTAGCGGCGAGCGACGCTCTCAAACGATTCGCCGAGCCTCCAGGTGCGACTCTGGCCATGCGGATTTACATTGCTGAAGACACGCAGGATTCTCTTGTCCCGGACGGGCGAGGACGGAAAACTATCGACGTGCAGTCGCGTATCGTCCTTTCGCCAGGAGGTCGATCGCTTGGCGATTTCCACAGGCCGGAAGCTAGTGCGCCCCTGCACTAAGCCCGCCTTGTAGCGCGGCAACAAATGGCTCAGCAAGGCTCCGCTCGATGCGGCGAAGCGCTGCATCATGGTCCGCAATAGTCTCAGCTCCGCTTCGTCAGCGCTGCTCCCCCGCAACGTTCCGCTGGAACAATCCAGACTGACATTCTTGCTCTTCGCGGCGATTGTCGGGGACAGGAGCCGACCCTCAAGCTCTTCCATCGAAAAACGCAGCTGCGGGAAGAACAGGACGCTTCCGTGTTCGAGCGCATCGAGGGCGTGCTGCTGGTCTGCTGCCGAGCACGGATGATCCCAGATCGCAATTGGAAGACTGACTACATTTGTCAAGTTGTTCGCCTCAGGTCTTGCGCCCAACGATTAGCGTCTTATCCGCCGCGCTGCAAACACTGAATCCTGCCGCCGCGGCGATGGCGGAGGATAAACCTCGTTGGACCGAACCGCCGGGTTGGTGGCGCTTATGGGGATTGTAAGCGTGCGGGGGCGGGAGTCAATCGTTTGCCGTGACGATGATGGCGCCCGATGTGGCGTGCGCAAACATTTGCGGTCGCTGTGTTCGCGTCCAGTCTGGCTGGTACGACCGACGCGCGCGGCGCGTTCGCGATCTCTCGTCCAGACACGGACAGCTAGCCGATTGACCAGGGTGCGGCGGGCGAGGATACTTCGGGCCGTGCGGTCGAAATGCCTGGCCTTGAGCGCTTGCTTCGACGCTGCCGATCCTGCGGCAGCCGCTGCAGGCGTCTGGCACGGGCGTTGCATCATCATCGACGTGAACGCGAATTAGGAAACACACCTTGCCGACCGCTAGCCGGACCGACACCCCGAGTATTGGCATCATCGCCAACCCGGTGTCGGCGCGTGACATCCGCCGCGTGATCGCCAACGCAAGCAACCTGCAGATCGCCGATCGCGTCAACATCGTGTTGCGCGTGCTGACAACGGTAGCGAGCCTTGGTGTGCCGCGCGTATTGATGATGCCGGATCGCGGCGGCATCCGCGCGATGCTGCAGCGCCAACTCAGACGCGAACATAACCTGCACCACACGTTTCCCGAAGTCGAGTTCCTCGACATGGAGCCGACTTCGACGGTGGACGACACTTTCCTCGCCGCACGCATGATGCGCGCCGCCGGCGTGCGCTCGATCGTCGTCCTCGGCGGCGACGGCACACATCGCGCCGTCGTACGCGAATGCAACGACGTGCCGATCGCAGGCCTGTCGACCGGCACCAACAACGCCTTCCCCGAGATGCGCGAGTCGACGATCACCGCAATGGCCGTCGGCCTGTACGCGACCGGCCGGCTGACGCCCGAGCAGGCGCTGGTGCAGAACAAGTTGCTGGCGATATCCATCAACGACGGTGAGCGCCGCGACATCGCGCTGGTCGATGCGGTGATTTCGACCGACCGCTACATCGGCGCGCGAGCGCTGTGGAAGACTGAAAGCCTGTCCGCGCTGTATCTGACCTTCGCCGACCCGCAGGCCATCGGGCTATCGGCGATCGGCGGGCTGCTGCACCCGGTCGGTCGGCGCGAGGCCGGCGGCCTCGCGGTGCATCTCTCCGACGACCCGGCGACCCGCAGGCTGTTGTTGCGCGCTCCGATTGCGCCGGGCATGGTGCGCGAGGTCGGCATCGCGCATTGGGAGCCGATGCCGGCGGGTCAGCCCTTCCCGGTGGCGCTGCAGGCGGGCGTGGTCGCGCTCGACGGCGAGCGCGAGATGGCTTTCGACGCCGGCGACCGTGTGCGCATCACGCTGCGCGAAAACGCTTTTCCCACGGTGGACGTGGCCCGCTGCATGCAGACCGCTGCACGCGAGGGCCTGTTCCGCCTATCTTCATCCACCACTTAGAGGAGACGACCACCATGGCAGGCACGAACCCCTTTCCCTTGAGTCGCGACGAGTTGCTGAAGTGCTATCGCACGATGGGCACGATCCGCGAGTTCGAGGATCGGCTGCACATCGACTTCGGTCGCGGCGACATTCCCGGCTTCGTGCACCTTTACGCGGGTGAGGAGGCTTCGGCTACGGGCATTATGAGTCACCTCGGTGATGGCGACCGCATCGCCAGCACCCATCGCGGCCACGGCCACTGCATCAGCAAGGGCGTAGATGTGGTCGCGATGATGAAGGAGATCTACGGCCGCAAGGGCGGCGCGTGCAACGGCAAGGGCGGCTCGATGCATATCGCGGACGTTTCCAAGGGCATGATGGGTGCCAATGGCATTCTCGGTGCCGGCGCGCCGCTGGCGTGTGGCGCTGCGCTCGCCGCCAAATATCGCAAGAAAGGCGAGGTGGCGATCAGCTTCGTCGGCGACGGGGCTTCGAACCAGGGCACCTTCCTCGAGAGCCTGAACCTCGCCGCGGTGTGGAATCTGCCGGTCCTGTTCGTCGTGGAGAATAACGGCTACGCCGAATCCACCTCGCGTGACTACGGCACGGCGGTGGACAGCTACGTCGACCGCGCCGCGGGTTTCGGCCTGCCCGGCATCACGGTCGACGGCACCGACTTCTTCGCGGTGTACGAAGCCGCGGGCGAGATGATCAAACGCGCCCGGGAAGGCGGCGGCCCCGCGCTGCTGGAATGCAAGATGGTGCGCTTCCACGGTCACTTCGAGGGCGACGCGCAGACCTACCGCGGCGCCGGCGAACTCGACAGCATCCGCGCCGATCAGGACTGCATGAAGAAGTTCCGCGCGCAGGTCACGGCTGCGGGCGTGATCACCGCCGACGAATTCAAGGCCATCGACCGTGAGGTGCTCGGCGTAATCGAGAACGCCGTGAAGGAAGCGAAGGCGGCCCCGCTGCCGACGCTCGCCGACCTCACCACCGACGTCTACGTCACCTACTGAACAACCAAGTTATCGAATACAGGAGACTCACATGGCCAGAACAATCAGCATGAAGCAGGCGATCAACGAGGCGCTCGACCAGGAAATGGCGCGCGACCCGAGGGTGATCTGCATGGGTGAAGACATCGTCGGCGGCGCCGGCGCCGAAGGCGAGAAGGACGCCTGGGGCGGCGTGCTCGGCGTAACCAAGGGCCTTTACGCCAAGCATGGCGACCGGCTGATGGACACGCCGCTGTCGGAGAGCGCCTACATCGGCGCGGCCATCGGCGCCGCCGCCTGCGGCATGCGTCCGGTGGCGGAACTCATGTTCATCGACTTCATGGGCGTATGCTTCGATCAGATCTATAACCAGGCCGCCAAGTTCAGGTACATGTTCGGCGGCAAGGCGGAAACACCGGTGGTGATCCGGACCATGGTCGGCGCGGGCTTCCGCGCTGCCGCGCAGCACAGCCAGATGCTCACGCCGCTGTTCACCCACATCCCGGGGCTGAAGGTGGTGTGCCCGAGCACGCCCTACGACACCAAGGGGCTCCTGATCCAGTCGATCCGCGACAACGACCCGGTGATCTTCTGCGAGCACAAGGCCCTGTACGACTTTCAGGGCGAGGTGCCCGAGGCCTCCTACGCCATTCCCTTCGGCGAGGCGAACGTGGTGCGCGAGGGCAAGCACTGCTCGATCGTCACCTATGGCCTGATGGTGCACCGCGCGCTGGAAGCCGCAGCCACGCTGGCCAAGGAAGGCGTCGAGGTCGAGATCGTCGATCTGCGCACGCTCTCGCCGCTGGACATGGACACAGTGATCGAGAGCGTAACGAAGACCGGACGCCTGGTGTGCGTCGATGAGGCCAGCCCGCGCTGCAGCATCGCCGCCGACATCTCCGCGCAGGTCGCGATGCGGGCCTTCGGCGCGCTGAAGGCGCAGATCGAGATGGTCACGCCGCCGCATACGCCGGTGCCGTTCTCGCCCGCGCTGGAAGACCTCTACATTCCGAGCGGCGCGCAGGTGGCCGATGCAGTGCGCAGGACGTTGAAGGGAGGGAAGCACTGATGGGTGATTCAACGAGGGCTGGCATCACGCCCATCGTCATGCCCAAGTGGGGCTTGTCCATGAAGGAGGGGACCGTGATGTCCTGGCTGGTCGAGGAGGGCGCCGAAATCAGCGTCGGCGCCGCGATCCTCGAAGTCGAGACGGACAAGATCGCCAACGCGGTGGAGGCGCCCGACCCGGGTACCTTGCGCCGCAAGGTGGCGCAGGCCGGCGAGACGCTGCCGGTGAAGGCACTGCTCGGCGTGATGGCCGGGCCCGGGGTCAGCGACGCCGACATCGATGCCTATGTGGCGGCCTACGTCACGCCGGCGGAGAGCGAGGGCGAGGATGCGGAGGCCGCGCCGGATTACCAGTTCGCCGAGGCCGAC
>JADGRR010000280.1 GCA_017880745.1 Burkholderiales bacterium | reverse complement strand
CACTTGGGCATCAAGACCGGCAAGGGCTTCTACGACTGGAGCGGCAAAGACCCCAACCGGGTCAAGGCCGAGGCCGCGCGCAAACTGACCGAATTGCTCGCCTATTTGAAACAACACGCGTAGGCGCGCGCCTTTTCCATACCAAGCCGGCATTGCGCGTCCGGCGGGAATCGAGGAGACAGATTCGGACGCTCTGCGTCGATCAATGACCCTGCAGGAACAGATAGGCGATCAGCGCGACCCCAAAACCCGCGACCGTAATATTCATGATCACCGACATGTTCACCCAATAGCCTGCTGGTATTTCACTCGGCTTCAGCGTCTTGAGAACGGCTTTGAATTGAACCGCCGCGAGCACCGAGAGCAATGCCCCTAGCGATATGAATACCAGACCGATCCAGAACGACATCCCTGTTTCCGCGGGCGGCCTGCCGCCTGGGGCGATCATATGCAGGAACAGGCCAAACCGCTCGACCGCGAAACCAAAGGCCATCAGCGTAAGGCAGGTTCGATTCCACGCGAGGAGCGTGCGTTCTGCGGCAAAGAATACCCGCGGGTCGTTCAAATCAGACATGGTGCGTTTCCGGTCTAGGTGTCAGGCCGTCACCGGCGCAGGAGCATCCGCCTTCTTGGGCGCGCGGACATTCCGCAGCCCCGCGCGAATTGCGGCTTCCACCGATTCGAGGCTGTTGTTGAGCGCGAGGCTCTTCGCGTACACCTTCTTTTCCTCGACGTTCGCAAGACGGCTGATGAGGACGCGCTGCGCCTGCGGCGAACCTGCGCCGTGCATGGACTCGGTGAGATAAGCCACGGCACCGCGTCCCATGGTGAGATTCTCGATCAGGCGCAGCATGCGCATGCGCTCGTAGGTGCTCATGCCTTCAGCGCCGGCGAGATATTTCTTCAGCATCTCGCCGGTCTCGGGATTCAGCCAGTCTTTTGCCGACGGCAAGGTAACCATGAGGCCGCCGGCGATGTCTTGCAGGATGCGTGCGATCTCGTAAGGCAGGCGCGTCACGTTCTGCTTGCACACGTTGGCTAGCAGCGCATCGACGAAGAAATTGCCCGCAGGCAGCTTTCTGCCGTTGGCGGAGCACGCGATGCCGCAGGCAAACAGCGTTTCATTGAGATGGTTCATCTCGACTATCTTGTCCTTGATGTGCGATGCCTTGGCGACGCCGTTGTATTCGGCGATCGCGGCCGCGGCGCCGATGGCCACGTCGCCGTTGCCGACCTTGCAGCCGCCGTAACTCTGGCGGTGATAGCTCGCGAAAAGGTCGACCAGCGGGCCGGCGAACGCGGTTTCGCCGTTCATGAATATCATGTGGTCGGGCACGAACACGTCTTCGAAAATCATCAGCGCTTCCTGGCCGCCGTAGGTCGGGCTGCCCGAATCGATGTCGGAGGCTTCGCCGCCGCCGAGCTTGCGCTCGTCGCAGGACTGGCGGCCGTAGATATAGGTGATTCCTTCCGCGTCCGACGGTAGCGCGCAAGCGATGGCGTAGTCCTTCTCGTCCTGCTTCAGCGACACGGTAGGCATGACCAGGACCATGTGCGAGTTGACCGATCCGGTCTGATGCGCCTTGGCGCCGCGGATGACGACGCCGCCGGCGCGCCGCTCGACCACACGCAGGTACATATCCTTGTCCTGCTGCTCTGCCGGGCGCTTGCTGCGGTCGCCCTTGACGTCGGTCATAGCGCCGTCGACGATCCAGTCGTTCTGCTCCATGGCGATGGCGAATTGTTTGAAGCGCGCGTGGTAGCGCGTGCCGAGTTGCTTATCCATGTCGAAGGTGGTGGCGAACATGGCATTCAGCGCATCCAAGCCGACGCAGCGCTGGAAGCAGGTGCCGCAGCGCTGCCCGAGGAGGCGCTGCATGCGAACCTTGTCGATCAGATCCCCGGTGCTCTGATGCAGATGACAGAAGCGGTTGATGGTTTCGCCGGTGAGCGCGGACTTGGCGGTCATGAGTTGCCGATGCTCGGGATCGTGCGCCATTTCGTAGGTCAGAGCCACAGTGTTCATGGAGGTCCTGATGTACGGATGTTCGAGCGGATTGGCGAGCAGCTTGCCGTCCAGGTAGACCTTCAGCGGCTTGCGCTTGGCGAGGCTGTCGCGGTATTGCTGTGCGTTCATCATGACCATGCTTATCTCTCCAGGAAAGAACTGTTGCTATGATCGGGTGCAGGGTAAGCGCGTGAGTCCTGGCAGGCAGTGTACGCCGTGACGGCGCGGGCACTTTGACCTGGGACAATCTGCTGCGGCATGAGTCCGTTACGGCCGCAAGGGAACGTTTAATCTAGAATCCCATTGTCACGGCAATTCAATGGAATAGCGTGTGGAACCGAAACCCGCTGGATTTGTTGCGTTCGTTCTTCGGCCTGAGCTGATGCCCTGGCCCGCACGCCCGTGCTGACAAGAACCCATTGGCCCGCGGTGTGGGCCGCCATTGCCGCCGGCATCATCGCCGCCGCCTACGTCGGCAAGCTGCCGCCGGCGATTCCGACGCTGCGCGAAGAGTTCGGCCTGTCGTTGATCGCGGCCGGCTGGGTCAACTCGATTTTCAATACGCTGTCAGTGAGCGCCGCGGCCTTCATCGGCGCGCTCGCCGGCCGCTATGGCGCGCTGCGCTTCTGCGGCGCAGGGCTCGCCACCATGATGCTGGGCGGCGCGCTGGGCGCAGCAGCGCAAGGTGAAGGACTGCTGTTTGCCTCGCGCATCCTCGAAGGCGGCGGCTTTATTGCCATCGCAGTATCAGCGCCGGCCTTGATCATCGCCGCCTGCGCGCCGCGCGAGCGCAATCTGGCACTGGGGCTGTGGGCGAGCTACCTGCCTTTCGGTTCCGGCCTGGCGATCCTGGCGAGCCCGTTCCTGCTCGGCTCGATCGGCTGGCGCGGCCTGTGGGTCGCCATCGTGCTGCTGACGCTCGCGTGCGCCATCGCCCTGTGGCGCTTGCGCGACAACTATCGCACTGCAGCCGCAACCGCGCCGACGCTCTCGAGCAGCTTGCAGGCCTTGCGCCAGTTCGGCCCCTGGTGGCTTGCAATGGCGTTCGCCTGCTATTCGCTGATGTATTTCGCCGTGGCCGTGTGGCTGCCGACTTTCCTGATGCAGGAGCGCGGCGCTTCAATTACGCAGGCGGCGCTGCTTACCGCGTTGCTGATCGGCTGCAATGCCGGCGGCAACCTGGCGGGCGGCTGGCTGATGCACCGCGCCGCGCCGCGCGGTCACGTGATCAGCCTCGCGTTCCTGATCATGGCGGCGTGCGCCTGCGGCATTTTCAGCGCGGCACTGCCGGACGCGCTGCGTTTTTCCCTGAGCACGCTCTTCATGCTGGTCGGAGGGATGATCCCGGCTTCCATACTATCGGGCGGCCATGTGTACGCACGCGAGGCGAGCCAGATCAGCAGCATTCAGGGACTGCTCGTACAGGTCGCCCAGATTGGCCCGTTCGCCGGTCCGCCCCTGGTCGCGGCTGTGGTATCCGCAGCAGGCAATTGGGAAGCCGCCCTGGGCGTGCTGCTCGCCGCCGCAGCCTGCGGCACGGTGCTGGGCCAGCTGGCGCTGCGCTCCGAGCGGGCGTTGCGACACTTCGGCGAGGCGACGTGAAGCCAACCGCCGCGCTGCTAGGCCTCATGATCGCTTGGAGCGCGCACGCTGTCGACGCCGGCCGCTACATGCCCTTTGGCGAAATGCCCTTCGGCCCCTACCGTCCACAGATATGCGACCAATTCCTGGGACACGAGCGCATCGCGTACCTGGAACCGTCCTTGAAGGGAGAGAAACTGGAGCGTCTGCTTGCACGCTGCCCGGGCCTGCTCGACATTGACGAGCGCGTCAATGTCGCACCCAGCGGAACTGCGCTATATGAAGTGGACATCGACAACGACGGCCGCACCGACCAAGTGCTGTACGTGCAGAACCTGTACCGCCACCAGCCGTCCGAATCCTATTTCAAGCTCGACCTGGCGAATTGCAGCATGAGGCGCATCTTCGCCGCAGCGCGGTCCAACCGACTGTTCACGCTGGCGGGCCGCACCTACATCGAATCGCGGCAACGCTGCAATGGGCCGATCAAAATCCTCGGCAGCCTGCGCTACCTGAATTGCGCGCTGATTTACGAGAGCAAAGGCGCAGAAGTACAGCCCTACCGCGACGAACTGTGCGCCTACATCGACCGCGCCTGGAGCCGGCGCTGATCAGGCCGGCTTGGCCTGGGCTGCCTTGGTTCGATCGAGCATGGTCATGGCCGAGGTGATCAGTGTGGCCAGGTCGCCCAGGTTGGCGGGAACGATCAGTGTGTTGTTGGTCTTGGCCAGATAGGCGAAAGCGTTGACGTACTGCTCGGCGACCTTCAGGTTGGCCGCCTGTTGCCCGCCCTCCTTGGCGAGCGCCTCGGCCACCGCCGTCACGGCGGCGGCGGTCGCCTCGGCGATCAGCCGGATCGAGGTGGCGTCGCCCTGCGCCTTGTTGATCACCGCCGCCTTGGCACCCTCGGATTTGAGGATGGCGGCCTGCTTTTCGCCCTCGGCGATGTTGATCTCCTGCTGTTTCTGGCCTTCGGATTTCGCGATCAGAGCGCGCTTCTCGCGTTCGGCCGTGATCTGCGCCTGCATTGCGCGCAGGATGGTTTCCGGCGGGGTGATGTTCTTGATTTCGTAGCGCAGCACCTTCACCCCCCAGGAGCGTCCGGCCTCGTCCAGCACCGACACCACCTGGCGGTTCATCTCGTCGCGGCTCTCGAAGGTCTTGTCCAGCTCCATCTTGCCGATCTCGCTCCGCAGCGCCGTCTGCGCCAGCTGGGTGATGGCGGCGATGTAATTGGACGAGCCATAAGACGCAAGCCGCGGATCGGTCACCTGGAAATAGATGACACCGTCCACCGACAGCTGGGTGTTGTCGCGGGTGATGCACACCTGCTCGGCGACATC
>JADGRR010000016.1 GCA_017880745.1 Burkholderiales bacterium | reverse complement strand
AAGCAGCAGGCGCGGGCCGAAGCGATCTATCAGATAGCCCTGGAAGGGCGAGAGGAAGGTCTGGAATACGATCAGGATGGAAAAGGTGACCTGCAACTGAGACAGTTTGACGCCGAACGCGGTCATCATCGGCTTGGTGAGCAGTGCCCACACGTATTGAGGGCTGGATATCGCCATCATGCAGATCAGACCGAGCGCCAACTGCACCCAGCGGTTATCCAGAATTGAGGCGGGAGCCCGAAGGCTGGCTAGTTGGACCGACGACGAGGGCATGACGTTCTCCTTGCTGAACGGGTAACGGATGCTCCAATGCAAACGCCGTGCCAGCATTGCGCGCACAGGGAAAACGAGCCTGAAGCGGCGCCCGCGCGGCCTCGCCAGGCGACTGTTTGGTGCATGGCCGCATTATTGTGGTGCGCGGTCGGCCCCCCAACGACGATTCCGGAGGGTCGTGACAACTGATGTCCGAGGTATCACATCGCCACTGCGGGGATCGCGGCCAAGGCGAAAAAGCTGCGGTCTACAACGCGCAGCGCATTAGCGACCACGCGCCGCTGACGATCGACTACGACGTCCGAGAGTGTGCAACAGCCCCGGTTCAGGGAAGCACGGGGAGGCGTCTCCTCCTCGTTCCCAAACAGGCCTTAAGCCGTGCTGCTGCCCGGAGGCATGTTCTTGCGCAGGTTGTTCTGCCGGCGCCGGTCGAGCCACCAGGCGAGCGCCGGCAGCACGATGAACGAACCGGGCATCACCATCACTGCAAGATAGGGGCTGACCATGGACAGGCGGCGCAGGTGGGTGACGATCTGGTGTTTGTCCTCCGGCGTCCACTTCTGCTTGTTTCGCGGCTTCATCAACAAGGGCATCAGACCGGTTATCTGCACGACTTCGCCGAGAACGTATTTTCGTTCCCGGTCCATCATTTCCATTACCGTCCGGACGATGACTGGCTTATGCATCTGCTAGGGCGCAACTTTGTGCGTCAGCCAGCGATAGCCCTGCCACATGCCCAAGGCGCGCCGCGCCCATTTGAACGTGCGTCCCGGGCGCACCAGCGCGAACACCAGCGCGGCGCCGACAACGAGGGGCGGGCGCGATATGACATAGCGTAGCGTCCCGAGGCAGCGGTCGATGAAGCCCAGCGGCTGCGACCACGATTGCAGCGTCTGCGCCACGCCCTCGCGCTCGCGCGCGGCACGCTCTATCAGGCGCGCGCGCTTGGCCTCGATTGCGGCGAGGCGCTGGCTCACGCTTGGGGTTTCCGCAGCATGGCCCGGTCCTTCGCCAGTTCGCCGCGCGTGATCGCGAACGGCTTGGGCCGCGTCTTCACCTTGTCGCGCAGGATCAAACCCAGCACCAGGCTTGCGGCAAGGAACGCGGCGGCGAGCATGCCGACTGCGAGCAGCCGGTGCGTGTCCCAGAAATAGACCACCACCAGGGCTATGGCGAGCACGACGCCCATGACGAAGCAAAACGCCGCGGCCAGCGCGACGAGCAGCATCTGCTCCAGCCGCACCCGCTCTTCCTCGATCTCGGTAGCGAGGATTTCCAGGCGCGTCTGCGCCGCGCCGAGCAGGGTTTGCGCCAGATGCTTGATCGACTGCAGAAGGCCGCCGCGCGCGGCGGCGCCTTCCCGTTCCGCCATGGCTAGCGGCGGCTGATCAGCATGCCGATCACCAGGCCGACGGCGGCCGCGATGCCCACTGCCCCCCACGGATGTTCGTGTACGTAATCGTCGGTGGCGCGCGCTGCGGCCTTGGTCTTGTCGACCACGGCTTCCTCCACCCGCGACACCTTGTCTTTGGCGGCGCGCAGGCTCTCCTGGATACGCTCGCGCGCGATGACCGCTTTTTCACCCATCTGGCCGGCGGTGGCGCGCAGCAATTCCTCGGCGTCGGCGATCACGATCCGCAGGTCGGATGCGAGTTTTTCCCGGGAAACATCGGTGTCGTTGCTCATGATTCTTGCCTCTCTGACTAAGAAATTTCCGCTGCGGCAGAAGCGCCGGCGAAAGACTACAAGGCTACCGGCTTTCTGTTGCCAAATCAACCTTCCGTGCGCCTAACGCAGGTAGAATCGCCTCCATGCCGTCGCCCTACCTGGAGATCCTGCGCAGCCCGCGCGTCGCCGCCGTCCTGCTGCTCGGGTTTTCCTCCGGCCTGCCGCTGGCGCTGACCGGGGGTACGCTGCAGGCCTGGCTTACCGTTTCCGGCGTGGACATCATGACCATCGCCTGGTTTTCCTGGATCGGCATCCCGTATCTGCTCAAATTCCTCTGGTCGCCGTTGATGGATCGTTATGTGCCGCCGTTCCTCGGCCGCCGGCGCGGCTGGATGCTGTTGACGCAACTGGCGCTGATTCTGGGCATCGCCGGCATGGCTTTCTCGTCGCCTGGCGCGAACCTCTGGCGGCTCGGCTGCCTCGCGCTAGGGGTGGCGTTCACGTCGGCTTCGCAGGACATCGTCATCGACGCCTATCGCGCCGATCTGCTGCCGGCGCAGGAGCGCGGCATGGGCGCGGCGGTCGGCGTGCTCGGCTACCGCGTCGCGATGCTCGCGTCGGGCGGGCTCGCGCTGATACTCGCCGACCAGATCGGCTGGCGCCAGACGTTTCTCGCCATGGCTGCGCTGATGGGCGTTGGCATTCTGACCAGTCTCGCCGCGCCCGAGCCTGCGGTGCGCGGCACGCCGCCGCGCACCCTGCGCGAGGCCGTGGTCGAGCCGCTGAAGGATCTGCTGTCCCGGCCTGGAGCGCTGCAACTGCTCGCCCTGATCGCCTTGTATAAATTCGGCGACGCGCTCGCCGGCACGCTCACCACCGCGTTTTTGATTCGCGGCATCGGCTTTTCGCTCACCGACGTCGGCACCATCAACAAAGCCCTGGGACTCGCCTCGCTGCTGCTCGGAGGGCTCGTCGGCGGCCTGCTGCTGGTGCGCATGAGCCTCGTGCGCGCGCTGCTGCTGTTCGGCGCGCTGCAGGCGATCTCCAACCTGTCGTTCGCGGCGCTGGCCTGGGCCGGCAAGAGTTACCCGCTGCTCGTGTTCGCGGTCGGCTTCGAAAATCTGGCAAGCGGCATGGGCACCGCAGCCTTCGTCGCCTTCGCCATGGCGCTATGCAACCACAACTTCAGCGCCACGCAGTACGCGCTGCTGTCGGCGCTGGCCTCGCTCGGGCGCATCCTGTTCGGCCCGGTCACCGGCGGGCTGGTCGAGGCCATGGGCTGGGCGAATTTCTTCGTGCTCACCTTCGTCGCCGCGCTGCCCGGGCTGTGGCTGGTGTGGCGGATGCGCGCCCAGATCGACGCCGTGGCCGAGGCGCAGCCACGGGCGGGTTGAATCGGCCTCGTTGCTGCAGAATTGCGATTTTGCGCGGACGAAGAACCATCCGCGCGCAATCGACGATCTTGGACAAAAAACAACACCAAGCCGCCGTTGCTTTTATTCATAACCGTGTTTTCCAAACGGATGCGTTTTTCATCCGTTTGGAAAACACGGTTGGCGCGCGCAGCGCGCAATGGCCGCCACGTCGGCATCGATCAACCTAGGACGACACATCGAGCGGCAGTGATCAAACGTGCGCGGACGGCGACCCGTCCGCGCGGATCGTCGATAACGCACGGATAAAAAGCACGTCCGTGGGTAATCGACGATCTTGTGTAAAACCTCCGCTCTTGGCCATGCGACGGTACGTAGGACGCCGTAACTGGAGCTCAGGCTTTCTCGAAGCGGTATACCGCCACGCTGCCGCGCAGGTTGGGGGCGATCAGCACGCGGCGGCCGTCCTGCATCGCAATGCGTTCGAGGATGCGCACGCTGTGAGTGGCGCAGAAATCCTCGAAGTCGGCGAGCGTGCACAAGTGCACGTTGGGCGTGTTGTACCAAAGGTAGGGCAGCACGTCCGACAGCGGCATGCGGCCCAGCATGATCTGCAGGCGCTGCGGCCAGTAGCCGAAATTGGGGAAGGAGACGATGCCCTGGCGCCCGACGCGCAGCATCTCCATGATGATTTCCTCGGTGTGGCGCATCGCCTGCAGCGTTTGCGACAGGATGACGTAGTCGAACGACCCGGCGTCGAAGCCCGCCAGGCCCGCCTCGAGGTCGCTCTGGATCACGTTGACATCGTTTTTCACGCAGGCGAGCACATTCGCATCGCTGATTTCTATGCCGTAGCCGCGCACCTCGCGGCTCTGCTTCAGGTATTTGAGCAGCAGCCCGTCCGCGCAACCCAAATCGAGCACGCTGGCGCGCGGCGGCACCCAGGCGGCGATGGCGCCGAGGTCGGCGCGGCCCGACAGCGCCAGCGTGGCGAGCGCGTTCATTCCGCCTCCGTTCCGTCGCCATGGTTCGGGCGCAGCCACTGTCGGCGTCCGGCGGCAATCGCGGCCGGCCGCGCCCCCGCGAGATGGGGCCGCTGCTCCCTGCTCATGCGGCTTCCTCCTCGACCAGCGGCGCGAACGCACCGCATTCGCGCGCGACGTTGTCGAAGTACGCCCGCACCAGCGCATGGTAGCGCGCGTCGTCGAGCAGGAAGGCATCGTGCCCGTGCGGCGCATCGATTTCGGCGTAGCAAACATCCGCGCGGTTGTCGAGCAGCGCCTTGACGATTTCGCGCGAGCGCGCGGGCGCAAAGCGCCAGTCCGAAGTGAACGAGGCCACGAGGAAGCGCGCCGTGGCCGGCGCGAGCGCGCGGGCGAGGTCGCCGTCGCAGGCCGCGGCCGGGTCGAAATAGTCGAGCGCCCGGGTGATCAGCAGGTAGGTGTTGGCGTCGAAGTATTCGGAGAACTTGTCGCCTTGGTAGTGCAGATAGGACTCGACCTCGAAGTCCACGTCGAAGTGGAAATTGATCGCGCCCGAGCGCAGGCTGCGGCCGAATTTCTCCATCATCGCGTCGTCCGACAGATAAGTGATATGTCCGATCATGCGCGCGAGGCGCAGCCCGCGGCGCGGCACCACGTTGTAGGCGTAGAAGTCGCCGCCGTGGAAATCGGGGTCGGTGGTGATCGCCTGGCGCGCCACCTCGTTGAAGGCGATGTTCTGCGCCGAGAGCTTGGGCGCCGCGGCGACGACGATGGCGTTTGCGATCCGCGCGGGATAGTCGATCGCCCATTGCAGCGCCTGCATCGCGCCGAGGCTGCCGCCCATCACTGCGGCGAAGCGCTCGATGCCGAGCCGGTCGGCGAGCCGCGCCTGCGTTGCGACCCAGTCTTCGACCGTGATCACGGGAAAGCTCGAGCCATAAGGCCTGCCGGTCCTGGGGTCGGTCGAGCCCGGGCCGGTCGAGCCGAAGCAGCCGCCGAGATTGTTCATCCCGATGACAAAGAACCTGTCGGTGTCCAGCGGCTTGCCCGGGCCGATCATGTTGTCCCACCAGCCGACCTTGTCCGGCTCCGCGGCGTAATAGCCGGCCACGTGGTGCGAAGCGTTGAGCGCGTGGCATACCAGCACCGCGTTCGACCTGGCGGCGTTCAGCGTGCCGTAGGTTTCGTACATCAGATCGTAGGCGTCGAGCACCGCGCCGCTCCTGCAGGGGAGCGGCGTATCGAAGTGCATGGTCTGCGGCCTGACTGCGCCGACCGAGCGCGGTTCGCTCATTTTGCCTTGTGAAAAAACAAAAACCCGTTCAGCTTGCTCGCTAAACGGGTTTCCCGCGCTTTAGCCGTATTTGTTTTTCGCTCGGTCGCGTGTATGACCGGCGGCGCCCGCAAGCTGACCATCAAATCGGCGCTGGTGGGGAAAGATACCCGCGAAGGCGGGGGGCTGTCAATCGGCGGCCGCCGGCGAGCGCAGCGCCTCCTGCGTCAGACCAGCCTTCGTCCGCGTCTGCCTGCTCCGGCTCAGGCGTTGAGCTTGTCGAGCAACTGCAGCGCCTTGTCCGGGTCTTCGACACGCAGGATCCGGTTCGCGAGTTGCTCGAGCTTGGCGAGGTCGGTCCTGAGCACCTGCTGCTTGATCTCGAGCAGGTTCGCCGGATGCATCGAAAACTGGCGCAGTCCGAAGCCGAGCAACAGCCGCGTCAGCGCCACGTCGCCCGCCATCTCGCCGCACACCGCCACCGGCACCTTCATGCGCTTGCCGGTCCTGATGGTGAGGGCGATCAGATGCAGCACGGCCGGATGCAGCGGATTGTACAGGTGCGACACGCTGTCGTCGGTACGGTCTATGGCGAGCGTGTACTGGATCAGGTCGTTGGTGCCAATCGAAAGAAAATCGAGCTTGCGCACGAACACCCCGAGCGAGAGCGCCGCCGCCGGCACCTCGATCATGCCGCCGATCTCGATGCCGCGGTCGTAGGGCAGGTTCTGTTCGTCCAGAAACTGCTTGGACTGGGCGATCATGGCGAGGGCCTGCTCGATCTCGTGCGCATGCGCGAGCATCGGAATCAGCAGGCGGATCTTGCCGTAGTTCGAAGCGCGCAGGATGGCGCGCAGCTGCGTCAGAAACATCTGCGGCTCGGCCAGGCACAGGCGGATGGCGCGCAAGCCCATCGCCGGGTTGGGTCCGCCGCGCGCGCTGCCGTTCACGGTCTTGTCCGCGCCCAGGTCGAGCGTGCGTATGGTCACCGGCATGCCGCGCATCGCCTGCGCCACCTGCCGGTAGGCCTCGAACTGCTCGTCCTCGCCGGGCAGATCGTCGCGATTGAGGAACAGGAACTCGCTGCGGAACAGGCCGACGCCGGTGGCGCCGGATTCGCGCACCTGCTCGATGTCCTGCGGCAGCTCGATGTTGGCGTGCAGGTCCACGGCGGTGCCATCCCTCGTGGTGGCCGGCGTGGTGCGGATACGCCTCAATTTCTGCCGCCCCAGTTCGATCCCGCGCTGGCGCTGCTCGTACTCGGCGAGCACGATCTCGTCCGGAGCGACGATCAGCACGCCCTGCACGCCGTCGACGATCAGCAGTTCGCCTTCGCGCACCATCTGCCGCGCCGAGTGCGCGCCGACAATGGCCGGGATGTTGAGGCTGCGCGCGAGAATCGCGGTATGTGAGGTCACGCCGCCCAGGTCGGTGACGAAGCCGGCGTACTGGTGCTGCTTGAACACGATCATGTCCGCCGGCGACAGGTCGTGCGCCACCACGATCAGGCTTTGCTCCTGCGCCGGCGCGGCTTTGGCGCGGGCCGGCCGATCCTGCATCGCCTTGAGCACGCGTTCCACCACCTGCACCACGTCCGCCTTTCGTTCGCGCAGGTACGGGTCGTCGATCTTCTCGAATTGCGCCACCAGGTAATCCATTTGCTGCACCAGCGCCCATTCGGCGTTGCATTTCAGGCTGCGGACCAGCGCGCGCGGCACGTGCGACAGGGTCGCGTCATCGAGGAGCATCAGGTGCAGGTTGAGAAAGGCGCCGAGTTCGGCCGGCGCGTCCGCGGGCACGCTGCGGCGCAGCTCCTGCAGTTCCGCGCGCACCGCGTCCACCGCGGTGGAAAAGCGCATCACCTCGAGCTCGAGGTGCTCGGGCGCGATTGCGTAATGCGCCACCTCCAGCCGCGCGCTCGAAATGAGGTGCGCCCGGCCGATGGCGATGCCGCCGCCCGCGCCCGAGCCGTGGAGGGTGAAGCTCACTCGTTTTCCCCGAATTTGTCGACGATCAATTTCAGGATGGCCTGCAACGCCGCGTCGGCGTCGCTGCCCTCGGTTTCGATGCCGATCGTGCTCCCTTTGCCGGCGGCGAGCATCATCACGCCCATGATGCTCTTGGCGTTGACGCGGCGGCCGTTGCGCGTGAGCCAGATCTCGCTCTGGAACCCGCCGGCGAGCTGCGTCAGCTTGGCCGAAGCGCGCGCGTGCAGCCCGAGCTTGTTCACGATCTCAACTTCGGTTTGCAGCATTGCAGGCATCGGTATTCATGTGGATCACCCCTGCCTGACCGCCGCTGATGGCCTTGGCGGCGACCTCGGCGAGCGGTTCCTCGCGATAAGTCAGCGCGCGGATCAGCATCGGCAGGTTGACGCCGGACACGCCTTCCACCTTGCCCGGCACCAACAGGCGCGTGGCGATATTGGAGGGCGTGGCGCCGAGAATGTCGGTGAACACCAGCACGCCCTGGCCTTCGTCGAGCTGCTTCACCAGCTCCTGCGCCTGCGGCAGTATCGCCTCCGGATCGTCGTGCACGGTGACGCCGAGCTGGCGCACCAGCGGCGGGCGCTTGGAGAGCACGTGGCTCGCGCAGTGAATCAGGGCTTCGCCGAACGCCCCATGGGAAACAATCAGGATTCCGATCATGGCATTTGCCCTGGTATTAAGTCGTTGAAACCCGCCATGGCTTCAGGCGGCGCACGCTTTCTCCAGCGCGTCGATGAATATCCCGGCGACGTTGCACCCGGTCTGCTCCTTGATCTCCTGGAAGCAGGTCGGACTGGTCACGTTGATTTCGGTGAGGTAATCGCCGATCACGTCCAGGCCCACGAGGAGCAGGCCGCGGCGCGCGAGCTCCGGACCGAGCGCGCCGGCAATCTCCAGGTCCCGCGCCGACAGCGGCTGCGCCACGCCGGTGCCGCCGGCCGCGAGATTGCCGCGCGACTCGCCCGGCTTCGGGATGCGCGCGAGGCTGTAGGGCACGGGCTCGCCCGCGATCAGGAGTATGCGCTTGTCGCCGTCGCGTATTTCCGGGATGTAGCGCTGCGCCATGATCGAGCGCGCGCCGTGCCAGGTGAGGGTCTCGACGATGACGTTGCGGTTGGGGTCGGCGTCGGTGACGCGAAACACCTGCGATCCGCCCATGCCGTCCAGCGGCTTCACCACAACGTCGGCGTGGGTGTCGATGAAATCGTGGATCTGCTTCTCCAGCCGCGTCACCAGGGTCGGGGCGGTGAAGTGCGGGAACTCCGCGATCGCGAGCTTCTCGCTGTGGTCGCGCAGCGCGCGCGGATCGTTGTATACCCTCGCGCCCTCGCGGCCCGCGAGTTCCAGCAGCCAGGTGGCGGTCAGGTACTCCATGTCGAACGGCGGGTCCTTGCGCATCAGCACGGCGTCGAAGTCCGACAGCAGGTGTTCCCTGGGCACGTCGATGCGGTACCAGCGCCTGCTGTCGCCGGTCAGTTCGAGGCGGGAGGATTCGCCGATCACGCGGCCGTGTTTCCACATCACGCCGTCGAGCATCAGCGCGTGCAGCTCGTGGCCGCGGCCGGCCGCCTCGACCATCATCGCGTAGGTCGTGTCCTTGTAGGTCTTGATGCCGTCCAGCGGATCGAGAATGATCGCTATCTTCATGGTGCGAAGCGCAACGCGCGCAGCCCGATAAGCCGAGAAGGTGATTCTAACAGCGACTCGGGGCGGGTGCGGGCAGGCGTAGCGCGGGAAAGCAATCCCCGCGCCAGGTTCGCGCGTGGGCGGTGCCTAAACAAAAAGGCGGACCAGCCGCCTTTTTTCGCGTCGCGCAGGCGTGGCCGCTACTTGGCCAGGCTCGCGATGTAATCGACGGCGGCTTTGACCTCGGCGTCGGCGAGCGCTTTGTTGCCGCCCTTCGGCGGCATTGCGCCCTTGCCATCGATCGCGCTCGCGTAGAGCGCATTCATGCCGGTCTTCAGGCGCGGCGCCCAGGCGGCCTTGTCGCCCGCTTTGGGAGCGCCTGCAATGCCGGCGCCATGACAGACGACGCAGGTGGATTCGAAAATCTTCTTGCCGTCGGCTTTGCCGGCCGCGGGAGCCGCGGTCTTCTCCGCCGCGGGGGTCGCCACCGCCGCTTTCTCGGCTGCGGGAGCGGATGTCGCAGTCGTCTCCGCCGCGGGAGCGGCGGGCTCCTTGAACTTGGCGCCGGCCTGATTGGCCAGGTAGACCACTGCGCGTTCCACTTCCAGGTCGCTCAGACCGGCGCTGCCGCCGCGCGGGGGCATTGCGCCCACGCCCTTGATCGCCGTTTCCACCAGCATCTTTTGGCCTGCCTTGAGTCGCGGCGCCCAGTCGCTCTTGTCGCCGAACTTGGGCGCGCCGGCCGCGCCGCTCGAATGGCACGCGGTGCATACCGACTTGTAGACCTCTTCGCCGCTCTTGGGCGCCTTGGCCGCATCGCCGCCGGCATCGGCGAACGCGAGCTCGCCCACCGGTTTCAGGCGCTTGGCCACCGCGTCGGGCGTCATCGCCGCGCTGTTCTTGTCGACGCTGCGCATGTTCGCTACATATTGCGACACCAGCACGATCAGCACGATCGGCACCAGAAACGCCAGCGCAATGACCGTGATCAGCTGCTTCGGCGTCTTGATCGGGCTTTGGTGTTCCGAATCGTGCTCATTCTGGCTCATTG
Source organism: Burkholderiales bacterium (assembly GCA_017880745.1). Classification (GTDB taxonomy): domain Bacteria; phylum Pseudomonadota; class Gammaproteobacteria; order Burkholderiales; family SG8-39; genus 2-12-FULL-64-23. The sequence goes on along the minus strand of JADGRR010000016.1, from coordinate 5,838 downwards.
GTTTCCTTCAATGCTGAGGATAGTCTGCACATCGGGGCGCAGCGAAGGAGCGGGTTTCTTTCCTTTCGACCCGGCCCCGTTGCAAGACTTGCAGCTCAGAGCAAACCCTGATTGCGTCGCAGACCCAATCCTGGCTTCCCTAACTCATTGCAGACGCGCGCATTATAGTCGGAAATTCCCTCCCCTTGATAGCATGGACGCATGGAGGGGCGAGGCAAAAGCCGGTATACTTTGCCCGTCACGCGCCCGTAGCTCAGCTGGATAGAGTGTTGGTTTCCGAAACCAAAGGTCACAGGTTCGACTCCTGTCGGGCGCGCCAATGTGCTGCGGCGCCGGGCACCTCGAAAGGGGTGTCAAGAAGGCAGGGCAGCACGCGGACTCATCCCCGCACTCCCGGGGCACGAACAGGGGGAGGGGAATCATCCCCTCCCCCTGCAAGGCCTCCCCGCCTCCTCCTCCTCCTGTGCCTTCTCCCGCACGATTCGCGCTAAAAGCACGAACGGGCACCGCCGACATCTTTTTCTTCTATATCGTCGCCGCGTAAGTTGCACAGATCGGGGATCCGTGCCGTTACAGCTCCCTCGCCCAGCAGCGGGCAGTGCCGGGGCGGGGGTGTGCTTCTACGCTACACCATGCTTCTTGAACCAGGCGAGCATGCGCTTCCAGCCGTCTTCGGCCGCCTCCTTGCGGTAGCTCGGGCGATAGTCCGCGTGGAAGGCGTGCGGCATTCCTTCGTAGACGTGAATGATCGATTCCTTGTCCTTGCCGAACGCATGCAGTGCCGCGCGCATGCGCTCCACCATCTCCGGCGGAATGCCCTGGTCGGCGCCGCCGTACAGGCCCAGAACCGGGGCGTGCAATTGATCGGCCACATCCAGCGGAGTCAGCGGCATGGCCGGCGGCGACGGGTTCAGGCCGCCGTACCAGGACACGCCGGCCTTGATCTTGCTGCTGTGCGCGACGTACATCCAGACAGTGCGGCCGCCGCGGCACATGCCGGTGATGCCGAGTTTCTTCGCGTTGGCCTTGGGCTGCTTCTCCACCCAGGCCTCGAGCGCGTCGAGGTCGGCCAGCATCTGCGCATCGTCGAGGGAGTTGGCGGCCGCCAGAACTTCCTTGAAGTCGGAAATCTTGGTCAGGTCGCCGATGCGGAAATACGGGTCGAGGGTAATCGCAAAATAGCCCGCCTTGGCCAGGCGCCGGCAGATGTCCTTCTGGTATTCGTGCATGCCGAAGATCTCGGGAATGACGATCACCGCCGCGTGCCTGCCCGCCTTCTTCGGCGCGGCGAAATAGGCCGGCAGATTGCCGCCCGGCACGGGAATCCGCGGCTCGCCGACCTCGAGCCCGGCCGCAGATGTCTTGATGGCCGTCTGTGCCATGACGGGGCCGGCACTCAGGGCGAAGCCGGTGGCGACGCTGGAGGCGATGAAACCGCGGCGGGTGAACCTCACATCGGGATGCAGGCTGTTCAGGTCCGGATTACCCAGATCTGCTCTGTCGGTCATAACTTCTTCTCCTTGGGGTGGAAATGGGGGAGGCGAATTGCAGTTATAATCATGGTGGCTAACAAACACCGCCGCCAATTTATTCCGAAGACCGATCCCGCCCATGAACGCCATCAGCCGTTACCCGGTGCCCAGGCTCGAGGACCTGCCGCAAGACATCCGCGAGCGCATCGTCGCGGTGCAGGACAAGGCCGGCTTCGTGCCCAACGTGTTTCTCACGCTCGCGCACCGTCCGGACGAGTTTCGCGCCTTCTTCGCCTACCACGACGCGCTGATGGAAAAAGACAGCGGCCTCACCAAGGCCGAGCGCGAGATGATCGTGGTCACTACGTCCGGCGCCAACCAGTGCCAGTACTGCGTGGTCGCCCACGGCGCGATCCTGCGCATCCGCGCCAAGAACCCGCTGATCGCCGACCAGGTGGCGGTCAACTACCGCAAGGCCGACATCACGCCGAAGCAGCGCGCCATGCTCGATTTTGCGATGAAGACCGCGCTCGAGCCGTGGACCATCGCCGAGGCCGACTTCGAGGCCCTGCGCGCCCACGGCTTTTCCGACGAGGACATCTGGGACATCGGCGCCGTCGCCGGGTTCTTCGCGCTGTCGAACCGCATGGCCAACCTGATCAACATGCGGCCCAACGACGAGTTCTACACCATGGGCCGCGAGCGGCGCTAGCCGCGGTCGACAAAGATGCAGCTTCTGCTCCTCTGGCTGATCAACGCGCTGTCCCTGCTGGCAGTGCCCTAAGTGCTGCCTTCGGTCAGCGTCGGCAGCTTCTACATCGCCCTGGTGACGGCGCTGGTGCTGGGCCTGGTCAACACCCTGATCCGGCCGCTGCTGGTGCTCATCACCCTGCCGATCACCATCCTCACCCTCGGCCTGTTCACCCTGGTGATCAACGGCTTCTTGTTCTGGTTCGTGGCTTCGTTCGTCGAGGGTTTCCGCGTCGCCGGCTTCTGGTCCGCCTTCTGGGGCGCCATCGTCTACAGCCTCATATCCTCGGTGGCGAGCTGGCTGCTGGTGCCGCGGCCGCGCAAGGGCTAGATCGCGCGGCGCACCGGCGCGGTCACAGCCGGTGCCACAGCCACAGCAGGGCCCACAGTCCGACTACCGACATGAACGCGAACGGCGCCCAGACATAGAGCTGGCGTCGCCGCCGCCGCAGGCGCTCGGTTTCGGCGCGCGCGGCTGCCATCAGGGCGGCGACGCGTTGCGCGGGATCGGCGGCCGGTGCGGGCGTTGCGCCGCCGGGCGCAACGAGTTCATCGGCATCAGGCGCTTCGGGTTCATTGACGCCAGGCGCGACGGGTTCTGTGCCGGCGGCAAGCGGCGCGCTTGCCGCCGGCTCCGCCTCAACCGCAGGATCCTTCCCCAGCTCCGCGCGCACCTGCGCCAGCAGGGCGGCTTCCCTGGCGGAGAGCTTGTCATTCGGCACGGCGCGGGCTCACATGAGGACGATGTCGAACTGCTCCTGGGTGTAGCTCGACTCGGCCTGCATCGACACCGGCTTGCCGATGAAATCCTCGAGCATCGCGAGCGACTGCGACTCTTCTTCCAGAAACAGGTCGATGACCACCTGCGCGGCGAGGATGCGGAACTCGCGTGCGCTGAACTGGCGCGATTCGCGCAGGATCTCGCGCAGGATTTCGTAGCACACGGTGCGCGCGGTCTTCACCTGGCCCCGGCCGCCGCAGGTGGGGCAGGATTCGCACAGCACGTGGGCGAGCGATTCGCGCGTGCGCTTGCGCGTCATTTCCACCAGGCCGAGCTGGGTGAAGCCGCTCACGGTCATGCGCGTGCGGTCGCGCGCGAGCGCCTTGTTGAACTCGGCCAGCACCGCGGCGCGGTGATCCTCGGTTTCCATGTCGATGAAGTCGGCGATGATGATGCCGCCGAGGTTGCGCAGGCGCAACTGGCGCGCGATCACCTGCGCCGCCTCGAGGTTGGTCTTGAAAATCGTGTCGTCGAAATTGCGCCCGCCGACGAAGCCGCCGGTATTGACGTCGATGGTGGTCATCGCCTCCGTCTGGTCGATGATCAGGTAGCCGCCCGACTTCAGCTCGACGCGGCGCGCGAGGTCCTTCTCGATCTCGTCCTCGACGTTGTACAGGTCGAACAGCGGCCGCTCGCCGGTGTAGTGGTCGAGCCGCGCCAGCACGTTCGGCGTGTAGTCGCGCGCAAACGCCTGCAGCTTGAGGAAATTCTCGCGCGAATCGATGAGGATGCGGTCGGTGTTGTCGTGCACCAGATCGCGCAGCACGCGCTGCGCCAGCGACAGGTCCTGGTACAGCAGCGAGGGCGCGGGCGAGGACAGGCTCTTCGCGCGCAGGTCCTGCCACAGCTTGCGCAGGTACTGAAGATCGTTCAGCAGCTCGGCGTCGGTCGCGGTCTCGGCCATGGTGCGGACGATGAAGCCGCCTTTTTCGTCGGCCGGCAGCATTTGCTGCACTTTGTCGCGCAGCAGCTGGCGCCCGCTTTCGTCCTCGATGCGCTGCGAGATGCCGATATGCGGGTCCTGCGGCAGGTACACCAGCATCCTGCCGGCGATGCTGGTCTGGGTCGACAGGCGCGCCCCCTTGGTGCCGATCGGGTCCTTGACTACCTGCACCAGCAGCGGCTGGCCCTCGGCGAGGATTTTTTCGATCGGCTTTTGCGCCGGCTTGCCGGACTCGCCATTGCCGCCGCCGCTCGCGCGCTCCTCCCAGATGTCGGCGACGTGGAGGAAGGCGGCGCGCTCCAGGCCGATCTCGACGAACGCCGACTGCATGCCCGGGAGCACGCGCGCCACCTTGCCCATGTAGATATTGCCCACCAGCCCGCGGCTCGCCGCGCGCTCGACGTGCAGTTCCTGCGCGACGCCGCTTTGCATCACGGCGACCCGCGTTTCCTGCGGCGTGACGTTGATCAGGATTTCTTCGTTCATGCGGGCATTCTACCGGATGGCGCCGGCTCTGCCCGGGTGCGCGCGCCAGCCGCAGGATGCCCGGGCCCGGCGCGTAGCCCTGTGGCGGCAATCCCTTGCCGCCGCGTTCCCCTCAGGCGACAGGCCCGATGCCGAAGCGCTTGAGCAACTGCGCGGTCTCGTACAGCGGCAGACCCATCACGCCGGAATAGCTGCCGCGGATCTCGGTGATGAACGCCCCGGCAGCGCCCTGGATGCCGTAGCCGCCGGCTTTGTCCATCGGCTCGCCGCTGGCCACGTAACGTCTGATCTCGACCGGATCGAGCGCGCGAAAGCGCACCGCGGTCGCCGAAAGCTCGGTCTCCATGCGCTCGCCAAATTTGAACGCGACGGCCGTGAGCACCTCGTGCTCGCGCCCCGACAGGCGCGCGAGAAAATCGGCGGCCTGCGCCGCATCCGCCGGGGTGCCGAGGATTTCGTCGCCGATGCACACGGTGGTGTCGGCGGCGAGCACGCCGCGCAGCGGCAGCTTGCGCTGGACCACCCGCATCCAGCCGCCCTCGGCCTTGTCGCGGCACACGCGCAGCACATAGTCGCGCGGATTTTCCGCGAGCAGCGGATCTTCGTTCACGTCGGGGCCGCGCTCCGAGGTGAGGCGCTGGGTCAGCACCTGGTAATCGACGCCGATCTGGTTCAGCAGTTCGCGCCGGCGCGGGCTGCGCGAGGCCAGGTAGAAGTAGGATTGGCCGGCCAATTTGTTTACTCGCGATGGTAAGGGTGGCCGCCGATGATGCTCAGCGCCCGATACAGTTGTTCCGCGAGCAGCACCCGCGCGAATCCATGCGGCAGGGTCATGGCCGACAGCCGCAGCTGCATCGCGGCGGACTTTTTCAAGGCAGGGTCCAGGCCGTCGGCGCCGCCGATCAGAAACACCACCGGGCCGCGTTCCTGCATCCACGCTTCGAGCTGCACCGCGAGGCCGCAGGTGCTCATTTCCTTGCCGCGTTCATCCAGCGCGATCACGCGGCCGCCCTTGGGCAGGGCCGCGCGGATGCGCCCGGCTTCGGCCGCGAGCATTTGCGCCACGGTTTTTCCCATGGTGCGCGCCTCGGCTTTGATCTCGATCAGCTCGAGCGCCGTGCCCGGCGGCATGCGCTTCGCGTATTCGCGGTAGCCATCGACCACCCAGGACTGCATGCGCGTCCCGACCGCAATAATGACGAGCTTCATGCCGTTCCCGGCGCCGGCGGGCTGTTCAACAGCGCGCGACCGACATGGATCGAATCGGTCATTCTGCGGGCGAAGCCCGAAGAATCTGCATTTTTGTAAGAGGCAAGAGCAGATCTTTCACGAAGTTTACCCCCGCGCGCGGCGGGGGCTCTGGATGACAGGCAACAGCCTGCGCACGATCTCATCCGGCGGCCGCC
>JADGRR010000279.1 GCA_017880745.1 Burkholderiales bacterium | reverse complement strand
CTGAACCACGTGCTGCTGCACCAGACGGTGGTCGGACAGGAAGCGCTGGCGCAGATGGACATGGCCGGCGACTATCCGGACGTGGTTATCGCCTGCACCGGCGGCGGCTCGAACTTCGCCGGCCTCGCGTTTCCGTTTCTCGGCGCGCAATTGCGCGGCGGGAAAAAAGTGCGCATCGTTGCGGTCGAGCCCGCCGCTTGCCCCAGCCTTACCCGCGGCACGTATGCCTACGATTTCGGCGATACCGCCGGTCTGACGCCGCTCACCAAGATGCACACCCTGGGCTCGACGTTCATCCCGCCCGGCTTCCATGCCGGCGGCCTGCGCTACCACGGCATGTCGCCGCTGGTAAGCCACATCAAGCAGCTCGGCCTGATCGAGGCCGTTGCCTACGAGCAGATTGCATGCTTTGAAGCCGGGGTAACATTCGCCAGGGCCGAGGGCATCGTCCCGGCGCCTGAATCCAATCACGCGGTGAAAGGCGCGATTGTCGAAGCGCTGAAGTGCAAGGCCGAAGGCAAGTCACGCACCATCCTGTTCAATCTGAGCGGCCACGGCCACTTCGACATGCAGGCCTACCTCGACTACTTCGGCGGCAAGCTGAAGGATATCCAGTACGACGAGGCCGACTTGGCTACGGCGCTCGCGAAACTGCCGCAGGTCAAGGAAGCAGCCTGACTTAGGCTGGCGCGCGCAGGGGGGCGCAGCCCCCTCCTTGCGCGCCTTCCATTCGGCGGCTGCTTCGGTCATTCCGCCGCTGCCGCTTCGACTATCCTGCATGGAAGGACCGCACATGGAATTCCACACGCTCAAGGTCGCCCTCGCCGATCAGGTCGCGACGATCGAACTCAACCGGCCCGAGCGCGCCAATGCGATGGAACTGCGCATGTGGACGGAACTGCGCGATGCGATGCGCTGGCTCGACGAGACTGCCGCGGCGCGCGTCGGCGTGATTTCCGGCGCCGGCAAACATTTCACCGCCGGGATAGACCTAGGCATGCTCGCCGGGATGCGCTCGCAGATTCGCGACGACTGCGACGGCCGTGCGCGCGAGAAGCTGCGGCGCGTGATCCTCGATCTGCAGGACACGCTGAGCTCGATCGAGCGCTGCCGCAAGCCGGTGATCGCGGCGATCCACGGCGCCTGCGTCGGCGGCGGCATCGACCTCATCTGCGCCTGCGATCTGCGCTATTGCTCGGCCGACGCTTTTTTCTCGGTGAAAGAGATCGATGTCGGCCTTACCGCCGACGTCGGCACGCTGCAGCGGCTGCCGCGCCTCGTAGGCGAAGGACCGGCGCGCGAACTCGCCTACACCGGGCGCAAGGTCGGCGGCGCCGAAGCAAAGGAACTGCGCCTGGTCAATCATTGCTACGCGGACCGGGAAACGCTGATGGCAGCGATGCGCGAACTCGCCGCGTCTCTCGCGTCGAAACCGCCGCTCGCCTTGCGCGGATGCAAGGAAATGATCACCTATGCGCGCGACCACACGGTCGCGGACGGCCTGAACTACGTCGCCACCTGGAACGCCGCGATGCTCTTGTCCACCGACCTCGACGAGGCGCTCGCCGCGGGCAGGGAAAAGCGCGCGGCGAAATTCCGGGACTGACCCGCGCTCCCGGGCGAGTGGGCGGCGTTTGCTCCCAGCAATCGGTCTATGACCACTCCCGACCCGGTCGATTTTTTCGAGCGCCAGTTCCAGCGCCAGGTGCGGGAAACCGATTTCGCGCTGAATCCGTTCGAGCAACTGGCGCTGTCCCATGTCGCGGGAAGCGTGCTCGATCTGGGTTGCGGCCTGGGCAACCTCAGCCTGGAGGCCGCGCGGCGCGGCTGCAGCGTAACCGCCGTCGACGCCAGTCCCACCGCCGTCGAGCGCATACGCGCGGCCGCCCTGCACGAGCGGCTGCCGCTGGAGGCGCTGCAGGCGGACCTGGCTTGCTTCAGCATCGAGCAGGACTACGACACCATCGTCGCCATCGGACTGTTGATGTTCTTTCGCAAAGAGCAGGCGCTGCGCCTGCTGCGACAGATCGGGCAGCGGGTCCGCCCCGGCGGGCGCGCGATCGTCAACGTCCTCGTCGAAGGCACGACCTACCTGGAAATGTTCCGGCCCGGCGAATACTACCTGTTTGGTGCAAACGAGCTGGAGCAGGCCTTCGCCGGCTGGACCCTGCTCGTGGCCCGGCGCGATTCCTTCCCCGCCCCCGAAGGCACGCGCAAGGAGTTCACGACAGTGATCGCGCAGAAAGCGCCGGGCTAGCCCCGGGGGCTTGGCGGCGTTCGGCGCATGAGCGCGCGGGACGCCTATTTTTTCAGCTTGCCGATGAAATGCTTGCGGAACTTCGCCACCTTGGGCTGCACCACCATCATGCAGTAAGGCTGGTAGGGATTGTGCTGGTAATACTCCTGGTGCTCGACCTCGGCAATATAGAACCTGCCGGCGGCCGTGACCTCGGTAACGATGGGGTCGTCCCATAGGCCGGCGGCACCGAGCTTGGTTATGACCTGTTCGGCCGTGGCCTTCTGCTCCGGAGAGTGATAGAAAATCGCCGAGCGGTACTGCGGCCCGGCATCGTTGCCCTGGCGGTTGCGCGTGGTCGGATCGTGGATGACAAAGAACACTTCCAGAATCTCGCGAAAGCTGACCACGGCCGGGTCGAAACTGATCTGCACCACCTCGGCGTGTCCGCTGTCACCGCTGCACACGTCCGCGTAAGTAGGGTCCTTCAGCTGTCCGCCCATGTAGCCGGATTCAACCGCATCGACGCCCTTGAGGTCGTCGAATACGGCTTCCAGGCACCAGAAGCAGCCGCCGCCCAGAGTCGCGATTTCGTGTCCGTCTTGTAGCTGCGTCATGTCGCTCGCCTTTCTCGTGTGATGCGGGGCAAATAGCGAACCCCTGATTAAGTGCCTGGCGCAATCAGAGCTTTCCCTGACTTGGGGGATTTACCAGGGGGGCCGGGTGGGAAGGATCCCAGCCCTTCCCTCGGCCCCGTTGTTCATACCGCCTCTAGTTTAGTCTGGCGGGACGCCAGGAACTTAAATATCATAGCGTATCTTCCCCTGGTATCGACTGGGCTGTTTGTCCGCCACGGTGCCGTGCCGAAGCCGCTCTGGAGGAGCCACCCGAATGGAATCGAACAACCCGTACATGAGGGAAAACTAAAATGGCAACTCTGCATCTGTTTCGCGACGCGCCGGAGGTCATTGCCGTCGCCGCCGGAAACTACATTTTCCGCATCGGCGATGCTGCCAAGGTGATGTACCTGGTCATCGAAGGCGAGGTCGACCTGATGCTGGGCGACACGGTGGTCGAAACTGCCGGGGAAGGCGCGTTCATCGGCGAGATGGCGCTTATCGACGACGAACCGCGCAGCGCGTCGGCGCGCGCCCGCAACGACTGCCGCGTTTTTCCGATCGACGAGGCGCGCTTCCAGTCGCTGGTAAAGGAAACACCCTTTTTCGCGCTGCAAATGATGAAAACCCTGGCGCGCCGGCTGCGAAAAATGGACGCGCGCCTCAGCGCCATACCCAAGGCCAAGAACGCCGGCAAAGCGAAGCAAAAGACCTGATCCCGGTTGGGGCTTGACTCCTGTCGCGCGCAAGGCTTACATTGCTCGTTGCACGGGCAATGATCGGTTCGGGATCAGGCTTGGCGCAAACCTCCACTCCAACAACATAAAGGGGATTTCGATGAAAAGCATTTTCCTCCGCTATATCTGCCGCATGTTGATCGTCTGCATAGCCGCATTCCCGTTCAGTACTTACGCCGGCATGGTCGGCACCGATCAGGTCGCTGCCGCGGTGCAGGCGCAGGGCGCGCGCGACAAGCTGCGCGATGTCGTCGGCCGCAGTGAAGTGCGCAATCAGCTGCAAAGCCTGGGCATCAGCCCCGACGCGGCACAGGCGCGGGTGAGCGCCTTGACCGACGCCGAAGTGGCAAGCGTTGTCGGCCAGATCGACAGCCTGCCTGCGGGCGGCTCCAGCGGCTGGGCGATATTCGCGGCCCTGCTGGTCATCGGCCTGGTCTGGTACTACTGGGTCAAGTAACCGCGGGCGCCACATCAGGCTGTTGAAAACTCGCTGCATACGCGAATTGCGCATGATGGTGAAATCGTTTCGCTCCCAACGGCCTCTGATTTGGGCGATATAAAAGGGGGCGCGGGAACGGGTGGGATCCTTCCCTTCCCACCCAGGCTCCCTTTTTCAACACCCTCCCCTCGGTCATTGGCCGAAGCCCGCGTACTCGCGGGCTTTGTCTTTGTGCTGTGCCTTTTGGCGGGCTGCGTCAGCCTGCCGCAATCCGAGGCCCTGCAGCGGGAAGGTGGCGCGGGCCTGCCGCCGCGCGCGGAACTGGATACGGTGCCGTTTTTCGCGCAAGATGAATATCAATGCGGCCCGGCAGCGCTCGCGATGGCCCTGAACGCAGCCGGCATTGCCGCGACTCCCGAGGCGCTCACCGACGAAGTGTATATTCCGGCGCGCAAGGGTAGCCTGCAGGTGGAAATGCTTGCGGGCGCGCGGCGCCACGGGCTCCTGGCCTACGAACTTGCGCCAGAACTGAAGGACGTACTCGCCGAAGTGGCCGCCGGCAACCCCGTGATCGTGCTGCAGAACCTCGGCTTATGGGCCTTCCACCCTTATTGGCACTACGCCGTGGTCATCGGCTACGACTTGGAGAAGAAGCAAATCCTGCTGCATTCGGGCACCAAGGCGCGCCGCGCCATGGCCATTGGACTGTTCGAGTTCCTGTGGATCGACGGCCGGCGCTGGTCCATGGTCGCCCTGGGTCCCGGGCACCTGCCGGCGAGCGCGCGTGAAGCAAGCTATGCCACCGCCGCCGCCGCGTTGGAGCAAGCCGGCGGCATCGCCGAAGCGCGCCGCGCCTATGAGGCCTTGCTGGAACGCTGGCCGGCCGATCTCGTCGGTTTGATGGGTCTGGGCAATACCGCCTATGCCCTGGGCCAAACGAC
>JADGRR010000278.1 GCA_017880745.1 Burkholderiales bacterium | reverse complement strand
CGTCGATGCGACGCTTACACTGGCGCAGCGTGCGGCGCGCGGCGAACGCGTCTGGCGGGCGCACCGCGAGCACTACTACCAGCGCCTGGTCAGAATGGGCCTCGGACATCGGAGCACCGCGCTAGCGGAGTATGTTCTGATGGTGGCCGCCGGCATATCCGCATTGTCGCTGCTGGCGGCGCCTGTCTTTGCGCAGCGACTGATGCTTGCCATCTGGGCGGCGATCTATCTGGCGCTGGCACATATGGTGAACAAGAAATGGGCTTCCCATATGGCCGGTAAACAAAATGATTCTGCTTAACCCGCGCTCTGCCGCTGCGCTGGCCCACGATATCCTTGCAGCGATCGCGGCGTGGTACCTCGCGTTCTGGCTGCGCTTCAACACGGAGATACCCGAAGCCAGCCTCAACACTTTGGTGAGCGCCATGCTTTGGGTGGTGCCGCTGCAGACGGCCATTTTTCTCGTTTCCGGGATGTATCGCGGCATCTGGCGTTACGCCAGTGTCGCCGACCTGCAACGCATCACCCTGGCCGTGGTGTTGTCGACCCTGGTGATCACCTTGGTGCTGCTGCTGCCGCAGCAGGAACCGCCGGTGCCACGCTCGGTGCCCCTGCTCGATCCGATTCTGCTGATTCTGATCCTGGGCGGCAGCCGGCTCGGCTACCGCGTCTGGAAAGAACAGCGCCTGCGCAACGTGCTCGGGTCGCGCGGAAGGCCGGTGGTGATATTGGGGGCGGGTGACGCCGCTGCCGACCTGCTGAAGAATCTTGCACGCGCCGGCGACTGGCGCGTGCTCGGCCTGCTCGACGACGACCCGGCGAAGCGCGGCCGCCAGATCCAGGGCGTGAACGTCCTCGGCACACTCGAAGAACTGGTCGACCTTGGCCCGCGCCTGGGTGTGGAGCTGGCCATTATCGCCATGCCCTCGGCCTCGCACCAGTCGCGCCGGCGCGCGCTCGAGATTTGCCGCCGCGCCGGCGTGGAAGCCCTGACCGTGCCCTCCTATCAGGATCTGGTAAGCGGAAAGGTCACGGTTTCACAGGTGCGAAACATCGAACTCGACGACCTTCTCGGTCGCGACCCGGTGCTGCTTGATGAGAGCGGTCTGCAACAGTGGATCCGCGGCCGCAGCATTCTGATCACCGGCGCCGGCGGATCGATAGGTTCGGAACTGTGCCGGCAGATTGCGCGCTTTGAACCGGCACAGCTGGTGCTGTACGAGCACAACGAGTTTGCGCTCTACCGCATCGAGCAGGAATTCGCGGAACGGTATCCGCACATTCAGCTAAATTGTGTCATCGGCGATGTCAAGAACGCGGCGCGCGTGGCCGAGGCGCTGGCCGCGCACCGTCCGCAGACCGTGTTCCATGCGGCGGCCTACAAGCATGTGCCGCTGATGGAGGAGGGCAACGCCTGGGAGGCGATCCAGAACAATGTGCTCGGCACTTGGCGCGTGGCCGAGGCGGCTATCGCGCATGGAGTGGAGAAATTCGTGCTGGTCTCGACCGACAAGGCGGTCAACCCGACCAACGTGATGGGCGCGAGCAAGCGTCTGGCCGAAATCGTCTGCCAGGGGCTGCAGGCGGGGAACCCCATCCGATTCGTCATCGTGCGCTTCGGCAACGTGCTCGGCAGCACCGGCAGCGTGATCCCGAAGTTCCGCGAGCAGATCGCGCGCGGCGGTCCGATAACCGTGACGCATCCCGAGATCACGCGCTACTTCATGTCGATCCCGGAAGCGGCGCAGCTGGTACTGCAAGCAGGATTCATGGGAACGGGAGGAGAAATATTCGTGCTCGACATGGGGGAGCCGGTGAAAATCGTCGAACTGGCGCGCGAACTGACTCGGCTGTCCGGATACGGAGAACAGGACATCGGCATCGAATTCATAGGCCTTCGGCCCGGCGAAAAGCTGTACGAGGAACTGCTCGCCGACGGCGAGCATACCCTGCCTACGCCGCACCCCAAGCTGCGCATCGCCAAGTCGCGCACCGCACCGGATGCTTGCTGGATGAAAGACCTCTTTGCGTGGCTGCAGCAGGCCAATCCCGGAACCGAGCAGGTGCGGCATGAACTCGCCGCGCGCGTGCCCGACTACACGCCGCAGGCCACGACAACTGCTGCGGCCGAAACGCCCGCAGCGCCGCAGCCAGGCTGATATCCGCCGCATCGCGGCTGTCCGCCTGCAGCAGCCGCTAAGGCACGCCGCAGAAATGCCAGCGCGTCGCGTCCGAGTCGCCGAAAAACACAGGATGGGCTAATTCCAGTTCGCGATGGAAAGAGTAATAGTAGAGTCATGATTTGGGGCGGACGAAGGTCATGGCGCAAGAAGCACGCGGAGCGGATCAATTGGCATCGGCACGGGAGATGTTGCGGACAGCGAAAACTGCCAATGAATTGAGGACGGCGCAAGCGGTGTTGTTGCCGCTGCAATTAGGTTTGTCGCTGGGATAGACGGCGAGGGCTAGCGGCCGGTCAGCCGGAGCAACGTGCAATCTGCGCAGGCGCTGCTGCAAGCTCGCGCGCCTTAAGTGGGAGGCGCCGCGATCCAAGCGAGCCTTGAGCGACCGCGCCAATGCGACCGTTGAGCGCGAAATACAGCAGGCCAATTCAGCTCACTGAACCACATGGAAATTGCGGCTATACTCGGCACGAAGTCCGGGCTAAACTTGCGGCCCGTTTTCGCACCATTAGCCCCCTTGAGCATAAGCGACACCCTGGATCCGAGCCGTATCCGCCGCGTGCTGGTCACCAAGCTGCGCCACCACGGCGATGTACTGCTGGCCAGCCCGGTACTCGGCGCGCTCAAACGGCATCTGCCGGAAGCGGAAATTGACGCCCTGGTGTATCAGGACACGCGCGACATGCTGTCGGCGCACCCGGCGCTGAGCCAGTTGCACCTGGTTACCAAGCGCGGCGCCCTGCGCGAGGAGTGGCGCCTGTTCCAGACCTTGCGATCGCGCCATTACGACCTCCTGATCCACCTCACCAGCAGTGCGCGCGGCGCCTGGCTGGCGCGGATTTTGAAGCCAGCGGTCTCAGTAGCGCCAGACCACCCCGGCAAGCTGTATCGAAATAGCTTCACCCATCTTTACCGCCACGCCAACGCGCGCCACATGGTTGAATGCAATCTGGACGCGCTGCGTCGGATCGGGCTCTGGCCGGAAGAATCGGACAAGAAACTGGTATTGGTAGCCGGTGCGGACGCGGAACGCAGCGCTGAGAAGCACCTGCGCGATCTTGGCCTCGAAGCCGGCAAGTTCATTCTGATCCACCCGACCTCGCGCTGGCAGTTCAAGTGCTGGCCCGAGGAAAAAGTGGCAGCACTGGCGATACGCCTGTCCGAGCGCGGCTTCCCCCTGCTCTTCACCAGCGCGCCCGATGCACAGGAAATCGGAATGATTCAACGCATTCTGGCCCGTGTGCCCTTCCCGGCCCCCAGCCTGGCGGGCAGACTGACGTTGAAAGAACTGGCCGCGTTGCTGGCACGCGCGCGCTTGTTCATCGGCATGGACTCGGCGCCCATGCACATGGCGGCCGCCGTAGGCACACCCGTCGTTGCGCTGTTCGGTCCGAGTGGCTCGAACATATGGGGCCCGTGGCAGGTGCGAGCCCGGGTCATTACTTCAGACCACTCCTGCCGCCCCTGTGGCCTCGACGGCTGTGGCGGCAGCAAGCGCAGCGACTGCCTGGAAATCATTCCGACCGACCGGGTACTGGACGCAGCTCTGGAATTGCTGCAGCAGCCGCGCTGAAGGCAGCAGAACGCGCGGCATGAAGATCCTGCACACCGAAGCCTCCTGCGGCTGGGGCGGTCAGGAGATCCGCATTCTGGAAGAAGCTCGTGGTCTGATCGGTCGCGGGCATGATGTCAGTCTGGCCTGCCCGCCCGAAGCGCAGATATTTTCCGAGGCGGGACGCTATGGCGTGCCTGCCATCGCCTTGCCGATCGCCCGCAAGAGCCCGCGCGCCCTGTTTGCGCTGCGCCGCCACATTGCCCACAGCCGCCCCGATGTCATCAATGCCCACAGTTCCACCGACACCTGGATGGCCGCCCTGGCACGACTTTCCTTTGCAGCACCGCCGCCGCTGGTACGCACCCGCCACATCTCCGCGCCGGTGCCGCGCAACGCCGCCTCGCGCTGGCTCTACACCCGCGCCACCACACATATCGTCACCACCGGGGAACGTCTGCGCGAGACGTTGATCCGCGAGAACGGCTATCCGGGCGAGATGATCACCTCCATTCCCACTGGCATCGACCCGCAACGCTTCCAGCCCGCAAATCGTCTGGCCGCACGCCGGACGTTGGGACTCGATCCGGATCTACGCTATGTCGGCATCGTCGCCACCCTGCGCAGCTGGAAGGGCCACCACTATCTGATCGACGCCTGCCAGCAGATCGGCGGCCATGACTGGCGCCTGTTGATCATCGGCGACGGCCCCAGACGGGACTATCTGCACGAGATGGTGGCGCGTCTGGAGTTGGGCGAACGGATTCGCTTTCTCGGCCAGCGCGACGACCCGGAACGCTGGCTGCCGGCATTTGACGTGTTCTGCCTTCCCTCCTATGCCAACGAAGGCGTGCCTCAGGCGATTCTGCAGGCGATGCTGGCCGGCCTTCCCATCGTGACCACCCCGGTGGGCAGCATTACCGAGGCGGTAGAGCACGAGAAGAGCGCGCTGATCGTTGCGCCCGAGAACAGCCTCGCCCTCACGCAAGCCATCCAACGCCTGCTGGATAACCCGGAACTGGGCAGACGCCTCGGCGCAGCCGCCCGCGCGACGGCACTTTCTCGCTACACTCGGGAATCCATGCTGAACGCCATGCAACACGTCTTCGAACTGGTGACTCGTGCCCGCTGAGCGCGAACTGACCGCCATGCTCGCCCGTGATGAACATTGAAACAGGCGACGTGCAGGACATCCTGGTGGTGCAGGTTTCGCGCATCGGCGACACCCTGCTGGTTACCCCT
>JADGRR010000277.1 GCA_017880745.1 Burkholderiales bacterium | reverse complement strand
ACTCTACGTCGGCATGGTGGTGGACCGCGTCACGCAGAGAGTGTGCCTGATGGCCTCGAGCGAGGGCGGCATGGACATCGAGGAAGTCGCCGCGCATGCGCCGGAGAAAATCCACAAGGTATTCGTCGATCCCGAAACCGGGCTGACGAACGCCGAAGCCGATGAGGTCGCGGCGAAGATCGGCATTCCCCCGGCATCGGTGCCGCAAGCGCGCGCCGTGCTGCAGGCGCTGTACAAGGCGTTCTGGGACACCGATGCCAGCCTGGCCGAGATCAATCCGCTGGTGCTCACCGGCGACGGCCGCGTGGTGGCGCTGGACGCCAAGATCAACTTCGATTCGAATGCCCTGTTCCGCCATCCGGACCTGGTCGCGCTGCGCGACCTCGATGAGGAAGACGCGGCCGAGATCGAGGCGTCGAAATTCGACCTGTCCTATATCTCGCTCGATGGCAACATCGGCTGCCTGGTGAACGGCGCCGGGTTGGCGATGGCGACCATGGACACGATCAAGCTGTACGGCGCCGAACCGGCGAATTTCCTCGACGTGGGCGGTGGCGCCACCGCGGAAAAAGTGACTGAAGCGTTCAAGATCATGCTGAAGAACCCGAAGGTCAAGGGGATACTGGTCAACATCTTCGGCGGCATCATGCAGTGCGACACCATCGCCAAGGGTGTGGTGGCGGCGGCGCGCGAGGTCAATCTGTCCGTGCCCCTGGTGGTGCGCATGAAAGGCACCAACGACGAGACGGGCAGGCAGATCCTCAAGGATTCCGGCCTGCCGATCATTTCAGCCGACAACATGGCCGACGCGGCGCAAAAGATCGTCGCCGCTGTAGCGGGCAAATAGGGATAACGCCAATGTCCATCCTGATCAACAAGAACACCCGTGTCGTCACGCAGGGCATCACCGGCAAGACCGGCCAATTCCACACGCGCATGTCGCGTAATTACGCCAACGGCCGGAATTGCTTCGTCGCTGGCGTGAATCCGAAAAAAGCGGGCGAGGATTTCGAAGGCATCCCGATCTACGCCAGCGTCAGGGAAGCGAAGCTGAAGGCGGGCGTCGACACGTCGGTGATCTATGTGCCGCCGCCCTTTGCCGCCGCGGCCATTTGGGAAGCGGTCGACGCCGACCTGGATCTGGTGATCTGTATCACCGAAGGCATTCCGGTGCGCGACATGATCGAGGTCAAGGACCGCATGCGCAAGCAAAACAAGCGGACGATTCTGGTCGGGCCGAACTGTCCCGGCGTCATCACCCCGGACGAGATCAAGATCGGCATCATGCCCGGCCATATCCACAAAAAAGGCCGCGTCGGCGTCGTCTCGCGCTCGGGCACGCTGACCTATGAGGCGGTCGGCCAGTTGATGGAAATCGGCGTGGGCCAGTCCACCTGCGTCGGTATCGGCGGCGACCCGGTGAACGGCATGAAGCACATCGACGTGATGAAACTGTTCAACGACGATCCCGAAACCGATGCGGTGATCATGGTGGGCGAGATCGGCGGCTCCGACGAGGAGGCGGCCGCGCTGTGGGTGAAGGACAACATGAATAAACCCGTGGTCGGCTTCATCGCGGGCGTCACCGCACCCGCGGGCAAGCGCATGGGCCACGCCGGCGCCATCATCTCCGGCGGCAAGGGCACCGCGCAGGAGAAGCTGGCGGTGATGGAGGCCTGCGGCATCAAGGTGACGCGCAATCCGGCCGAGATGGGCAAGACGCTCAAGGCGATTTTGAAGTAGGCACGAGGCGCGCATCAGAATCTGAATCGTCGCAAGAACGGGGGCGGGAGAGCCTGTGTCATCCAGGAGCCCGCGCCCGGTGTGATTTGCAGCCACGCAGATCGCAAGTGTCTTGAAGGCAAACGCGTTTCGGGAAGGGAAGCTCTGATCGAGTTTCCGACGAGATCAGAGCCTTCTCCAGTTTGGCGGATTTACGCCCCGAAGCTCTCGATCCCCCTTGAGGGGAAAGTCCCCTCGGGGGACAAGGCGGCCTAGCCCTCTTGTTCAAATCAATCATAGAGGACATTTGTGAATCAAGTCATCATCCCGATCAAGGACGAGCGCAAGCTGCGCTCCAAGCTCAAGGGCCGCCCGGTCGATCCCGCGGCGCTCGCCGAGGTGCAGGCCCTGCTGAGGAACGAGCCGCGCCGCCGCGACCTGCTGATCGAACACCTGCACAAGATCCAGGACCGCTACGGACATCTGTCCGACGCGCACCTCGTCGCGCTCGCCGCTGAAATGAAATTGGCCATGACCGAGGTGTACGAGGTCGCGAGCTTCTATCACCATTTCGACATCGTGAAGGATGGCGCGGCGGCGCCCGCCGCCATCACGGTGCGCGTGTGCGATTCGCTGTCCTGCGAAATGGCCGGCGCGCGGCAGCTGCTCGAGAAGTTGCCGCGCATTCTCGGCAACGAGGTGCGGGTGATTCCGGCGCCCTGCGTCGGCCGCTGCGAGGCCGCGCCGGTGGTCGTTGTCGGCCAGAATCCGCTGCCGCATGCGACGGCCGAGGGCGTGGCGAAGCTGGTCGCCGCCAAGGCGGTCAAGCATCGCCCGGCGAAATACATCGATTACCGCGAGTACCGCAAGCAGGGCGGCTATGGGATGCTGCAGGAATGCCTCGCCGGCAAGCGCGACTACCAGCAACTCACCAAAGTGATGGAGGACTCGGGGCTGCGCGGCCTGGGCGGAGCGGGTTTCCCGGCCGGTCGCAAGTGGAAAATCGTGCGCGCCGAACCCGAGCCGCGCCTGCTGGCGGTGAACATCGACGAAGGCGAGCCGGGGACGTTCAAGGACCGCTATTATCTGGAGCGCGACCCGCATCGTTTTCTCGAGGGCATGCTGCTTGCCGCCTGGGCAGCCGGCATATCCGAAGTCTATGTGTACCTGCGCGACGAGTATGCAGGCTGCCGCACCATCCTGGAGAAGGAGATCGCCGCGCTGCGGGCTGATCCGCCTTGTGCGTTGCCGCCGATCCATCTGCGCCGCGGAGCGGGCGCCTACATCTGCGGCGAAGAGTCGGCGATGATCGAATCGATCGAGGGCAAGCGCGGCATGCCGCGCCTGCGCCCGCCCTATGTGGCCCAGGTCGGCCTGTTCGGCCGACCGACGCTGGAGCACAACATGGAGACGCTGTATTGGGTGCGCGAAATCGTGGAAAAAGGCGCGGCCTGGTTTGCCGGGCACGGGCGCCACGGGCGGAAGGGACTGCGCTCTTTCTCGGTTTCGGGCCGCGTCAGCAAGCCGGGCGTGCATCTCGCGCCCGCGGGCATTACGGTCAGAGAACTCGTCGGCGAATATTGCGGCGGCATGCTCGCAGGACACAAATTCTACGGCTACCTGCCGGGCGGCGCTTCGGGCGGCATCCTGCCCGCGTCCATGGGCGACATCCCGCTCGATTTCGACACCCTGCAGCCCCACGGCTGCTTCATCGGTTCGGCGGCGATCGTGATCCTGTCGGACAAGGACCGCGCCACCGATGCGGCGCGCAACCTGATGAAGTTTTTTTCCGAAGAGTCCTGCGGCCAGTGCACCCCCTGCCGCGTGGGCACGGCCAAGGCGCTCGCGCTGCTCGATGAGCCGAAATGGAACCAGGCGCTGCTGGCCGAACTCTCACAGGTCATGATCGACGCGTCGATCTGCGGCCTGGGGCAGGCGGCGCCCAATCCGGTGCTGTGCGTGATGAAGCATTTTCCGCAGGAGATCGCGTAATGGATCGCGGGGAGAAATAATTGGAACCCGTCGCAAAATGAATTTTGCGACGGGCCGATATAGGGGAGCTTGAGGGGAGGTATCCCCTCATTTGTGGAATATACCTATGACTGCAATCACGAAGCAAGAAATAGCCGCGCTGCCGGTGGAGTTCAAGCTGAACGGCAAGACCGTGGTCGGCCGCGCCGACGAGACCATTATCCAGACGGCCAAGCACTACGGCATAGAAATCCCGCACCTTTGCTATAAGGAAGGCCTGCGCCCCGACGGCAACTGCCGCGCCTGCGTGGTGGAGATCAAGGGCGAGCGCACGCTCGCGCCGTCCTGCTGCCGCGTGCCCAAGGACGGCATGGAGGTCAGCACTGACAGCGCGCGCGCCGTGGCCAGCCAGAAGATGGTGCTGGAACTGCTGCTGTCGGACATGTCCGACCAGGTGTATACGCCCAACTCCGAACTCGACCAGTGGGCGAAGAAGCTCGACGTGGGCAAACCGCGCTTTGCGCGGCGGGCGCAGCCGGCGATGGATGTTTCGCATCCGGCGATCGCAGTGAACCTGGATGCATGCATCCAGTGCACGCGCTGCCTCAGGGCCTGCCGCGAGGAACAGGTCAACGACGTCATCGGCTACGCCTTCCGCGGCGAGCATTCCAAGATCGTGTTCGACCTCGACGATCCCATGGGCGACTCGACCTGCGTCGCCTGCGGCGAATGCGTGCAGGCCTGCCCGACCGGCGCACTGATGCCGGCGCGCAACGCCGCGGCCGTGGTCGCGGACAGGGCGGTGGACTCGGTGTGCCCGTTCTGCGGCGTCGGCTGCCAGCTCACCTATCATGTCAAGGATGAGAAGATCATTCACGTGCAGGGCCGCGACGGCCCCGCCAACCACGGCCGCCTGTGCGTCAAGGGTCGCTACGGCTTCGACTACGCGCACCATCGCCAGCGCCTCACCGTGCCCCTGATGCGCAAGCAGGGCGTGCCCAAGACCGGCGATTTCACGCTCGACCCGGACAACTGGCGCGACGCCTTCCGCGAGGCGAGCTGGGAAGAGGCGCTCGATTTCGCGGCCAAGGGCTTGAGTGATATCCGCGATACGTACGGCAAGTACGCGCTCGCCGGCTTCGGCTCGGCGAAGGGCTCAAACGAGGAGGCCTACCTGTTCCAGAAGCTGGTGCGTACCGGGTTCGGCTCGAACAACGTCGACCATTGCACGCGGCTGTGCCACGCCTCCTCGGTGGCAACGCTGCTGGAGGGCGTGGGCTCGGGCGCGGTGTC
>JADGRR010000015.1 GCA_017880745.1 Burkholderiales bacterium | reverse complement strand
AACCAGCGTCCCTATTGGCTCTTCGCAATATTGCCGCCTTGATTAAGGCGCGCAAACCTCGTTTGTTTCCAGCCAATCGAATTCGCGAGCAAGCTCGCTCCCACAGGCTCGCTCCCGTACGCGATCGCTATGCACGCCGCAGGCTGAACTGCGGAAAGCGCCGCTGGAGCGCATCCAGGTCTGCCGTGACAGTAGCCGCTTCGGGCCGGAAGCCGACGCCGCCGCTCGCGCGAAATTCCTGCAGCGCATAGCGGCGCACGCCCAGATCGGCAAGCGTCCCGGTCAGCCGCTCGAGTTCTGCGAGGCTGAGGAACCCGGCGTGCCAGGTGGTGCGGAACTCGCAGTCCACGCCGCTGGCGAGCAAGCTGCGCGCGCTTGCCAGCGCCGCCGCGCCGCTCGCGCGCACGCCGGTAATACGCTCATAGGTCGCGTCGAACGGCGCCTTGGCGTCGAAGCCGACCCAGTCGACGAGGGGCAGCACTTCCGCGAAACGGCGCGGGTATGCGCCGGCGCTGTGCAAGCCGATGCGATAGCCCAAGGCCTTGACTGCGCGCATTGCCCGGGCGAGCCCCGGCTGGGCGGTCGGCTCGCCGCCGCTGAACACCACGGCGTCGAGCAGCCCGCGGCGGCGGCGCAGAAACTCCAGCACTTCGCTCCAGGCGATGCCGCCCACCGCTTCGCTCGGCAGCAGGTGCGGATTGTGGCAATAGCCGCAGCGCCAGGGGCAGCCCTGGCAGTAGACCACCGCGGCCAGTTCGCCGGGGTAGTCCGTCGCCGAAAGCGGAGTCAGCCCGCCGATACGCAGCGGCGCAGCCGTCGCCTTAGCGCAGGCTGGCGCGGCACTCGGTGAAGAACTTGCGTTCGTGATGCTCGCCTTTCTTGCCGGTATTGAAGGACGCCACCGGCCGGTGGTAGCCCATCACGCGGGTCCACACTTCGCAGCGCTGGCGCTCGTCGTCGCGCAATTCGATTTGGGTGAAGGCCTGGGTTTCGGTCATCGCATTCATGGCGTTTCCTCCTCGTTTGTTGTGGTTGAGTGTTCTACGCGGCTTCGGCTTCACCGCGCTTCTTCGCCAGCAGGTCCTCGTCGCAACGCGGGCAGAATTCGTGTTCGCCCGCGAGATAGCCGTGCTTGGGGCAGATCGAAAACGTCGGCGTCACGGTGATGTAGGGCAGGCCGAAGCGCTCGAGCGAGCGGCGCACCAGCTTCTTGCACGCATCGGCCGAAGTGACGCGTTCGCTCATGTACAGGTGCAGCACCGTGCCTCCGGTGTATTTGCGCTGCAACTCGTCCTGCCGTTCCAGCGCCTCGAACGGGTCGTCGGTGAAACCCACCGGCAGCTGCGATGAATTGGTGTAGTACGGCATCTCCGCCGTGCCCGCCTGCAGGATGCCGGGAAAGCGCTTCCTGTCCTCCCGTGCAAAGCGGTAGGTCGTGCCCTCGGCCGGCGTCGCCTCGAGGTTGTACATGTGGCCGGTCTCTTCCTGGAACGCCACGATGCGCGCGCGGATGTGATCGAGCAGCCTGCAGGCGAAGCGGTGGCCCCACTGGCTGGTGATGTCGTGTGCATCGGCGGTGAAGTTGCGGATCATTTCGTTGATGCCGTTCACGCCGATGGTGGAAAAGTGGTTGCGCAGCGTGCCGAGGTAGCGCTTGGTGTAGGGGAACAGGCCCGCATCCATGTAGCGCTGGATCACCTTGCGCTTCAGCTCCAGGCTGTTCTTGGCCAGATCCATCAGTTCGTCGACGCGTGCGAGGAGCGCCGCCTCGTCGCCGCGGTACAGGTGTCCCAGCCGCGCGCAGTTGAGCGTCACCACGCCCACCGAGCCCGTCTGCTCGGCCGACCCGAACAGCCCGTTGCCGCGCTTCAGCAGCTCCCTCAGATCGAGCTGCAGCCGGCAGCACATGGAGCGGATCATGTTGGGTTTGAGTTCGGAGTTGAGGAAGTTCTGGAAGTACGGCAGGCCGTATTTGGCGGTCATCGCGAACAGCAGCGTGGCGTTTTCCGACTCCCAGTCGAAATCCGGGGTCACGTTGTAGGTCGGGATGGGGAAGGTGAACACCCGGCCCAGATGGTCGCCGGCGGTCATGACTTCGATGTAGGCGCGGTTGATCATGTCCATTTCGCGCTGCAGCGCGCCATAGGCGAAAGGCATCTCCTTGCCGCCGATGACCGGCACCTGCTCGCGCAGATCTTCCGGGCACACCCAGTCGAAGGTCAGATTGGTGAACGGCGTCTGCGTGCCCCAGCGCGAGGGCACGTTGAGGTTGTAGATCAGCTCCTGGATGCACTGCTTCACCGCGTCGTAGGACATGCCGTCCTGGCGGATGTAGGGCGCCATGTAGGTATCGAAAGAGGAGAACGCCTGGGCGCCGGCCCACTCGTTTTGCAGCGTGCCGAGGAAATTGACGATCTGCCCGACCGCGCTCGACATGTGTTTCGGCGCCGCCGCCTCGACCTTGCCCGGCACCCCGTTCAGGCCCTCGTGCAGCAGGGTGCGCAGCGACCAGCCGGCGCAATAGCCTGCGAGCATGTCCAGATCGTGGATGTGGATGTCGCCCTCGCGGTGGGCGCGCCCGGCCTCGGGCGCATAGACGTGGTTGAGCCAGTAGTTCGCCACCACCTTGCCCGACACGTTCAGGATCAGGCCGCCCAGCGAATAGCCCTGGTTGGCGTTGGCATTGACGCGCCAGTCGCGCCGCTCCAGGTATTCGTTGATCGAGCTCTCCACGTCCACTGCGGTGCGGCTGTCTTCGCGCAGGCGCCGGTGCTGCTCGCGATAGGCGATGTAGGCGCGCGCGGTGCGGTAATAGCCGGCGGCCAGCAGCGCCAGCTCGACGCTGTCCTGAATGCGCTCGATGTCGGGCACGCTGCCGGCGGGCAGCGTCGCGATGTCGGCAAGCACGCGCTCGGCCACCGGCTCGAGCGCGGCGCGCTCGAATTCCCCGGTGGCGGCGCGCGCGCGCTGCATCGCGTTCACGATCTTGGCCGCATCGAATGCGACCAGCTTGCCTTCGCGCTTGCGGATGCTCTGCGGCAGGCCGGCCATTTTGAACAGGGGGGAATCGATTGGGGCCGGGGTCATGGCTGTTGTCCTTTTTATTGTCTTTCTTGGAACCTGTTGCGAAAAACGGCCGGGGTGGGAATGGAAGGATCCCGCCCCTTGCTCCGGCCCTCTTTTTTCGCCCCGAGATCAGAAAGCTGTTGCAGATCGTTGTGCGACCGCTTCCTGGACCTTCGACACAAGATACGGTGGCGAGACCGTAAATTAGCCCAACCTATAGTGGTCTGCAACGGCATCGAGGCCGCGCGCGCGAGTTTTTTTGGTTTTCGTGACCTGGATCAAAATTGATCCGCCCGCAACGGCGCACAAGATAGAAGGGGGGGACCCCCCTCGAGGCCCCGGGAGCCGGGGCGGGGACTAGGTGGGATAGGGCTCTAGCGTGATCTGCTCGATCGGACAGCCCATGGCCTTGGCGATGGCGTCGAGACTGCCGTCATCGACGGCGACCGGCTGGAAGTCATCTGCTCCACCCTTGCTGTCGATGAAGGACTTGGCCGCACTCTCTGAGGCCCAGACGACGACCGGATCGGGCGCTACACCGGCCACCTGGACACAGATCGGGAAGCCATCGGACTTGTAGACGATTGCATACATGAGCACACTCCAAATGCAACGGGGCCGTCAACCCTGTCGAAAACCCAGTTTCAGTGGAGGCTAATGCGCGAAGCGCGTTATGCCGGAACTGAAGCAGGCTGAAAACCCTGTCTGGGGCAGGGTTCGGCGTAACTTTAACCCAATTTGGCCGCCCCTGCGCAAGCCTGGCGCGTTACGCACCTGGTCTGTTCTGCGATGTTAAGCCGACAGCGCCAGCCTCGCGCGATTTTGGCGGCCTTGCTTGACCTTGATCAAACACGCGCCGTTTACTCCGCTCAGACTGGGCCTTATACAAATCTAACGGTCGGGATTTTCACAGCATGCGCCTTAGTTTCCTCGGCGGCGCCGGCGAGGTCACCGGCTCGTGCACCCTGGTGGAGGCCGGGGACGCGCGCTTTCTGGTGGACTGCGGCATGTTCCAGGGCGGGCACGAGGCGTGGGCGAAGAACCTGGCGGCGCTCGATTTCGACCTGCACCGCCTGGATTTCGTGCTGCTCACCCACGCGCACATCGACCACTCCGGCCTGCTGCCGCGCCTGGCTGCCCTGGGTTACGGGGGGCCGATCCACGTCACGGCGACCACGGCCGAACTGCTCGAGGTCATGTTGCTGGACAGCGCCCATTTGCAGGAAAAGGAAGCCGAGTGGCGCTGGCGGCACAGCGACGCCCGCCGCCGCCATACGATGCCCCCTTTGTACAACGTGAACCAGGCGCGCATCTGCCTCAGCCAGCTGCACACGATCGCCTACGAGACCGAGTTTCGCCCGCATCCGGCCGTCACCTGCCGCTTCCACGACGCCGGCCACATCCTCGGCTCGGCCATCGTCGATGCGCGCGTGCGCACTGCCTCTGGCACGCGCCGCCTGGTTTTTTCGGGGGACCTCGGCCAGGCGGCAAGCGGATTGCTGCCGGCGCCCGCCCGCATCGACAGCGCCGACGTGCTGCTCGTCGAATCGACTTACGGCAACCGCCTGCACCGGACGCCCGGGGAAACGCGGGCAGAACTGGTACAGGCCATATCGGGCACGCTCGACAGAGGCAACGTCATTATCCCGGCCTTTGCCGTCGGCCGCACGCAGGCGGTGCTCTACGCGCTGGCCGGACTCGCGCGGGCGGGCAGCTTGCCGCCGCTGCGCGTATTCGTCGATTCGCCCATGGCCGAGAAAGCCACCCTGATCACGCGCAGGCATCTGGAACGGCTCTCCCCGCCGGTGCGCGAGCTCGACGACTGGATGCGGCGCCATCCGGCCGAACTGCAGCTGCGCTACACGCATGAAGTCGAGGATTCGATCGCGCTCAACCAGATCAGGAGCGGCGCCATCATCATCTCGGCGAGCGGCATGTGCGACGCCGGCCGCATCAAGCACCATCTGCGCTGGAATCTGCCGCGCAGCGAATGCGCCGTGCTCATCACCGGCTTCCAGGCCGAAGGAACCCTGGGCCGCCGCCTGGTGGACGGCGCACGCAACGTGCGCATTTTCAATGACGACATCGCGGTACGCGCGCAGCTCCATACCATAGGCGGCCTCTCGGCGCACGCCGACCGGGACGGGCTGCTAGCCTGGCTGCGCGGCTTTGCACACGCACCCGGACGCACCTTTGTGGTCCATGGCGAACGCGACACCGCCGTCGGCTTCGGCGATACGATAAAAAGCGAACTCGGCTGGACCAGCGTCGAGGCCCCGCAGCGCGGCGACGTTCACACCATCGGCTAACAGGCTGCTGAAAAACTCGCTTCACAGGCCTTTTGCGCACGATCGTGACATCGTTTCGCTGCCAACAGCCTCTGATTTGGGGGATATAGAAGGGACCAGGGGAAAGGGTGGGGCCCTTCCCTTCCCATCCAGGCCCCTTTTTTCAACACCCGCCTCACGCTCAGACCTGGCTGCGCACCCAGCGCATCAGGCTGGCGCCATCCATGGCACCCGATTGGCGCGCGATCTCCTTACCTCTGCGGAACATGACCAGCGTGGGAATGCTGCGAATGCCGTAACGCGCCGCGATGGCCTGCTCCGCTTCGGTATTGAGTTTGGCCAGACGCACCTGCGGCTCCAGCTCCGCGGCCGCCTTCTCGAAATGCGGCGCCATCATGCGGCAGGGCGCGCACCAGGGAGCCCAGAAATCCACCACCAGCGGGATGTCGCTCGCGGCGACATGGCGCTCGAAGCTCGCGCCGTCGAGTTCGAGCGCATGGGCGGTGAACAGCGCTTGCTTGCATTTGCCGCAAATCGCGCCCTCGGCCAGCCGCTCTGGCGGCACGCGGTTGGTAACGTGGCAGTGCGGGCACACCACCTGCAGGGGCTCACTCATCCCGGATCCTCCGCTAGTTTGATTGAATGCACATGGGGACAGAGTCGGAAAAATCCAGTGCCCGGACGGATTTGCGTCCTGCTGTTCCGAATTACGTTTTACGATCGCGCAGTTCGGCCGGGTCGAGGATGCGGATGCTGCGGCCGCTGACGCGGATCAAGCCGGCCTGCGACAGTTCGTGCAGAATGCGGGAGAAATGCTCGCGCGTGATGTTGAGCCGGGAGGCGAGCACGCTCTTGTTTGCCGCCAGCACGACATCGGCCGGCAACCCCGGGCCGGTGTCGTCTGGCAGCGATGCGAGCAGATAGCCGGTAACGCGCTCGGTGGCGCTCTTCAGGGTGTAGGCCTCGATGTCGGCGACCAGCCGGTACAGGCGCTGCGACATCTCGTCCAGCATGCGCCGCGCGAGCTCCGGATTGCGCTCGATTGCGTTCACGATCGCGCTGCCGCCGATATACAGCAGCAGCGAATCGGCAAGGGCCTCCGCGTACAGCACATGGGGCTTGTGAAGGAACATGACCGGCTCGCCGAAACTCTGCCCTGGGCCGAGGATCTCCACCACCTTTTCCGCCCTCGCGGGTCCGAGCAGCGCGAGTTTCACCTTGCCCAGCACGATCACGTAAAAACCGTCGCAGGGATCATCGCGGCGGAACAGCACGGTGCCAGCGGCCACGCGCCGTTCGTCGGTGGCCGCGCCGATGGCCTCGAGCTCGCTCACGCCGAGTTCACGGAACAGCGGCAGGTTGCGCAGAAAGTCCAGCGTGCCAAAGGAATCCCTGTGCGCGCCCATTGCGTCGGCTAATTCCCCGACAGGAACTGCTGCGGGCAAAGCGTGACGCCGCGGAAGGCGGCTGCGGCAGGAACCATGGGAAGCAAACTGCGCAGCACGAAGATGTTCCTTCAGACCGGCACGCTGAGGACGGGGAAACCGGCACTAGATTACCTCATTGGCCAGCCGCAGGCCAGCGGCAATGCCAGGCAGTGCGATGCGCTACAATTTGGGCAGATCAGTAACCAGCCCGGTCAAGCCATGAACACTCCTCCCGCCGCATCCGCCGACCGTGCTTCTGCCTGCGACATACTGGTAATCGGTGGTGGGCCCGCGGGCTCGACCGCCGCTGCGTTGCTGGCCGAGCGTGGTTACCGCGTGATCCTGTTGGAAAAAGCGCACCATCCGCGATTTCACATCGGCGAATCGCTGCTCCCCGCCAATCTGCCGCTTCTGCAAAAGCTCGGCGTGGCTGACGCCGTCAAGGCCATCGGCATGGAAAAATGGGGCGCAGAATTTGTCTCGCCTTGGCATGAACACAAACAGTCGTTCGAATTTGCCGATGCCATGGACAAATCCATGCCGATGGCCTACCAGGTACGCCGCTCCGAGTTTGACGAAATCCTGATCCGCAACGCCAGCCGCAAGAATGCCCGTGTAGTGGAAGGCTGTCAGGTACAGGACGTCGATTTCTTGCCCGGCAATGCCGGTGCGCTGGTGCAGGCGCGCCGCGATGACGGCAGCATCGAAACGGTGAATGCACGTTTTGTACTGGATGCATCGGGCCGCGATACCTTGCTCGGCAATCGCTTCAAAACCAAGCAGCGCAACAGGAAGCACAACAGCGCCGCCATCTATGCCCATTTTTCGGGGGCCGAGCGCAACCCGGGCAAGGCCGCGGGCAATATCACCATTTTCTGGTTCGAGCATGGCTGGTTCTGGTTGATCCCTCTGGCCGATGGCGCGACCAGCGTCGGTGCGGTGACCTGGCCGTACTACCTCAAGAGACGCAGCAAGAAATCGCTCGAGCAGTTTTTGCAGGAAACCATCGCATTGTGCGCGCCGTTGAGCGAGCGGTTGCAACACGCGCAGCTGATTTCGCCGGTTGAAGCCACCGGCAATTATTCCTACGTGTGTGACCGTACCCACGGCAGCAATTATCTGCTGCTGGGCGATGCCTACACTTTCATTGACCCGGTGTTCTCTTCCGGCGTGATGCTGGCCATGCACAGCGCCTTCGTCGGAGCCGACACCGTTGACACCTGCCTGCGCCATCCGCAGCAGGCGGCCGCTGCATTGAAAAACTTCGACCGCACGATGCGGATTGGTCCGAAGGCGTTTTCCTGGTTTATCTATCGGGTTACCAACCCCACGATGCGCAATATGTTCATGGGACCGCGCAACATTTTTCGCGTAAAAGAGGCACTGCTATCGGTGCTGGCCGGCGACGTGTTTGGCAAAACCCCGATTCGCGGCCCGTTGCTGCTGTTCAAGGGGCTGTATTACGCGGCATCCTTGCTCAATTTCAGGCGCACCTTGAACGCATGGCGGAGGCGCAGACACAACATCCGGGTTGCGGATGAAACGGGCGCAGCGCTGAACTGATGCTGGAAATTGAGGCCACTGCCGCGCATCCGTTGTTGTTCATCTCCGGCCAGCGGGTCTGATCATGCGCGCCGCATCGCGTGCGTTGTTGAATTGCTACGATTACCTGGTGCTGTATCTCGGCCTGGCATCGCTGGGGATACTGTGCCTCGCATGGACACCGGTTGCGATGATTATTTACCCGCTGCTGTCCGAGCCCCGGGGACGGGCGCTGGGACGTTACGTCATCATGGCGGCGTTTCGGTTCTACCTTGCCGGTCTTGGCGCGTCGCGCCGCTGCAGCTTTGACCTGGAGGCGCTGGATGTCCTGCGCGATCAACCGCCGCTGATTCTTGCGCCCAATCATCCGTCCATGCTGGATGCGGTGATGGTGATTTCACGCTTGCCCAATGTCGCCTGCGTGCTTAAAGCCGATCTGATGAACAATGTCTTCCTCGGCGCCGGCGCGCGACTGGCGCGCTACATCCGCAATGAACCGGCGCGGCGCATGGTACAGCTGGCAACCCGGGATTTTGACTGCGGCAGCCATCTGTTGCTGTTTCCGGAAGGCACCCGCACCACCTCCTGCCCGGTCAATCCGCTCAAGGGCAGTGTCGGCCTGATCGCACATCATGCACAGGTGCCAGTGCAGACGATACTGATAGAAACCGATTCGGCGTATCTGAGCAAAGGCTGGTCGCTGTTCCGCAAACCGCCCATGCCGATCCATTATCGGGTGCGTCTGGGGCGGCGCTTCGATCCACCGCAACATACCCAGCGCTTCATCGCTGAACTGGAACACTACTTCGCGCATGAACTGGTACAAGGCTCGGCATTTTACCCGGCCAATTCCCTGCCCGGGCAGGCGGACCGCAGCCCCCAGCTCACTTCGCGATCGCCGTCATGATTGGGGTCTCGGCCACGCATCTCGTCCTCATCCCCAGCTATAACCCCGGTGCCAAAGTCTATGAAACCGTGCGTGCGGCACGTGAATACTGGACCCCGGTGTGGGTGGTGGTGGATGGCAGCACCGACGGCAGCGCCGAGGGCTTGCTGGCGATGGCAGCCCAAGACGCCGGCCTGCGCGTGATCGTCCTGCCGCGCAACCAGGGCAAGGGCGCGGCGGTACTGCACGGCCTGGAACAGGCGGCAGCGGCGGGGTTCAGCCACGTATTGACCATGGATTCGGATGGCCAGCATCCACCCGAACGCATCCCTGCGTTCATGGCGGAATCCTGCAGACAGCCGGCTGCAATGATATTGGGCGTTCCGGTATTCGATGCGAGTGCGCCGGGCTTGCGCGTGAAAGGGCGGCGCGTATCCAACTGGTGGGCCAATCTGGAAACGCTGTGGGCAGGCATCGGCGACTCGTTATTCGGGTTCCGCGTGTATCCGGTTGAAGCGTTGCGGCGGGTGATGCGCGATCAGCCGTGGATGCGCCACTTCGATTTTGACCCGGAGGCCGTGGTGCGCCTGTGCTGGCGCGGAATCAGGCCGGTCAATCTGCCCGCCCCGGTGCGCTACTACAGCGCCGAGGAGGGCGGCGTGTCGCATTTCCGCTACCTGCGCGACAACGTGTTATTGACCTGGATGCACATGCGCCTGTTCGCCGGCTTTGTGTTGCGGTTACCCGTTTTGCTGGTAAGACGTGCGCGCGGACAATTTTAGGTCGATGCAGGATCGGCCTTGATCGCTTGATATTCCGAAAACACGCCGAGTTCCAGATGCCGTTTAACCTGCGTCAGCCCCGCAGCCCTCAGTGCGGCCAGGACTTGTTCAGGGGGTACACAGGCTTCTATGCTATCCCAGTGATAGCGCCAGATCGTCGCGGTATCTTTTCGCCTGGAAACGAATCGTGTCAGGAACGGTATCACGCCGCGCATATAATTCTTGAGTAGCCATTGCCCAAAACGGGTTTGCGCCTGGGTGATTTCGAGTATGCATAAGCGGCCACCGGGCTTCAAAACCCGCTCAAACTCCGCAAAGGCGACGCCCAGATCGCTGATATGGCGCAGGGCATAGCCCATGCTCAAGAAATCAAATTGATTGTCAGGAAACGGCAAAGACTCCGCGCGACCTTCGATCAGCGCCATCGTCTCAGGCAACCTGCCCGCGGCCATCATGCCGGGGCTGGGATCGACCCCGGTTACCAGGGCCGCATTGCCGGTCAAAATGCAGGCTTGCGCCGCAACCAGGCCGGTGCCCACGCCGACGTCCAGTACCTTCATGCCGGTTTTCAAGCCGCCGCGAATCAGCGCCTGGCGCCGATAGCGGGAACCGGATCCCCATGCAAATATCGCCTCGATATGGTCGTAATCCGCGGCGGTGTCATCGAACATCTGGCGTAGATAAGCTTGCCGATCCTGCTCTGTTTGGTAGTAATCGGTCAGCGGGATGTGCGGTGCGTGCACCGGTGGAGCAGGTCTAGGAAGGGTCATGTTGTCACTCACTGTCAAATGATACCGCCGTTGATGGAGATAATCTGCCCGGTGATATAGGCCGCCTGGGTCGAGGCGAGAAAACCGATCAGGTCGGCAACTTCGCCGGGGGTACCGGCGCGTTTCATCGGCACCATGCGCGCGATCTCCTGGGCGTCGAACGCAGATTTGCTCATGGGGGTGTCGATAATGCCGGGCGCAACGGCGTTAACGGTGATGCCCCGGCTGGCGACTTCCTGCGCCAGCGACTTGGTGGCTGAATTGAGCGCGCCCTTGGCAGCGGAATAATTGACCTGGCCGCGATTGCCGGTCAGGGCGGCGATGGAAGACACATTGATAATGCGCCCCCAGCGGCTGCGTATCATCGGCAGCATCAGCGGCTGGGTGACGTTGAAAAAACCGTTGACCGATACGTCTATCACCCGGTGCCACTGCTCTGCGCGCATGCCGGGGAACACGACGTCGTCATGAATGCCGGCATTGTTGACCAAAATCTGGATCGGCTGGTGTTCGACGAGAGGGGTCAACACAGCGGATACCGCTGCATTGTCGGTCACATCGAATGCCAGTACCTGCGCACTGCCGCCGCCAGCACAAATGGCGTCGGCCAGCGCCTGTGCAGCCTGTAGCCCGCGATGGGCATGAATGTAGACATGGCAGCCATCGGCAGCAAGACGGCGGCAGATGGCTGCGCCAATGCCGCCGCTACCGCCGGTAACCAGGGCATTCTTCATGGCATCTCTCCCGAAGTGGGTGCGGGTGGGTCGGCATTGAGCACCACCGCGGCGCGCCCATGCAGCAGCAGGCGACCGGCTGCGCTGACGCTGAACTGATAAAGAATATTGTTTTCGCTGCGCGTGATGCAGGTGGCTTCCACCAGCAGATCGGCGGCGATGTCGTCCAGCCGTGGCACTCGCAACTGTGTGCCACGCACGCTGACCAGATAACCGACCCGGGCGCTGCTGCTGCCTGCCGGTGTCAGCAAGGCACCGTGCACGGCCATGGCCTGTGCCGCGTATTCGATACCGCAGGCGGCACCAAGTCGGCCGAAAGCGCGCAACGGATTGTCGGCGGCGCGGTGGCTGCTCGCGCGACACCGGATGCGCTGCTGGTCCCAGGCCTCGACATGATCCAGCAGGCACATGCTGCCCTGATGCGGGATGTGGCCGGCAATCCAGGCGTGATCCAGTCTGGCTTGATCTAGCATAGCGCGATTGCCACGGCGAGACGCGTGCTGTCGAGGTAGTCCAGCACCACGTGTTTGTCTTGCCGCATTGCGATAGCGCGCAACAGCGGCAAGCCACGCGCGGCGGGGATGGCTATTCGCAGGTTTTCAAGCGCGGCGTCGTCGAACCGGTCTGCGATGGCGTCAGTCAGGTTAACGCTGATTTGCGCCAGCGCCTGTGCGCCGCGTTGCGGCGCCAGCACCAGTGCAATGCCAAACGCATCGGGGATGGGACGGGCGCTGTATAGCGGCTCCGGGTAAGCGGTGTCGCACGCCAGCAAGACGGTGCGTGTGTTATCTACCACAACCTGGGTTAGCGCTTCCAGCAGACCTGCGCCGAAGCTGGCGTCAAAGGCACTCAACACCGATGATGTGGTCATCGCACCGGTGGCGATGCTCCAGTACCCGGCGGCAACGTTATGCACAGAATTATGAAAGCGGGTCGGGGAGATTTGCCGGTCATCCGAGGCGAGCATTTCGCAAATGATGTGACAGTTTTCCCCATCGCCGCCAGATGCAGAAAACACGCTGGGCAAGCTGGCTGCGTCGAGTCCGGCCGCTGCGATGGCTTCCAGCCCGGTTGCCAGCGTGAGTTTGACAATCGCGCAACTGCGCCGGCGCTCTGCGGCAGGCAACAACGCGGGTGCCGGTAGTACGGTCTTGTGTGGCTGATAGGGCCGCTGTCCGCTAAGGATAGCCTGACTGCTCAGCCAGTCAGTCAAACCGGGGCCGAGCAAGCCGATGCCTTCAATGGATGCGGTGAGTGTGTGCATGTGTCTAATTCGCGCGCGCAAAAACCAGACTGCAATTGGTGCCGCCGAATCCAAACGAATTACTGAGCATGCGCGCCACCGGCTGCTCGCGATTATCCAGCACATAGTCGAGATCCAGCGTCGGGTCGAGTTGCCGGGTGTTCAGCCCGGCGGGCAGCAAGCCGTGTTGCAGCCCCAGCGCGCAAATCACCGCCCCCACGCCACCGGCAGCGCCCAAGGTGTGGCCCGTCGCACCTTTGGTGGAACTGCACGGCGTGCCCGAGCCGAATACATATTGAACCGCCTTGGCCTCCACTGCATCGTTGCTTTGGGTAGCGGTACCGTGCAGGTGTATATAGTCAATTTCAGATGCCCTCAACCCCGCCATTTTCAGCGCTTCCTGCATCGCCATGCGCGCACCCCGGCCATCCGGATGCGGCGACGACATGTGATGGGCATCGCTGGATTCGCCTATCCCGAGCAGCAGCACAGCGTCGGCATCCAGGTGTTCCGGGGTGCGTTCCAGCAGCGCGAAGGCAGCCGCTTCGCCAATCGAGATGCCGTTGCGTTGCGCATCAAACGGGCGACATGCCTGTTCAGAAATCAGGCCGAGCGAGCTGAAGCCATACAGCGTCGTCAGACACAGCGAATCCACGCCTCCCACCACGGCCGCGTCTATCAGTCCCGCCGCCATCATGCGTCGCGCTGAACCAAATACCTTGGCGCTGGACGAACATGCCGATGACACCACGACCGCGGGACCGGTCAGGCCAAAATAACGGCGCGTGAAATCCGCGACGGAGAAAGTATTGTGCGTGGTGCGGTAAATAAAGTCCGCGGGGAGTGCGCCAGTCACCGGGTCACGGCGCCGGTAGGCCAGCTCGGTTTGCAGAATACCTGAGGTGCTGGTGCCGAGAAACACACCAATGCGCTGCGCACCGTATCTTGCGCCGGCAGCGCGCACCGCCTCGGCAAAGCCGTCCTGAGCCAATCCCAGCAACGCGAGCCGGTTGTTGCGGCAATCAAAGTCGGCCAGGTGCGCGGGAAGCTGCACCGCATCCACCCCCGCCACCTCGCCAATGAAAGTCGCCAGATCCACCGTATCAAACGCGCACGGCGCGAGGCCGGCGCGCCGCTGGCGAAGCGCGGCCAGGGTCTGGTCGAGGCCGCGACCGATGCTGCTGGTCGCAGTGAAATAGGAGAGCCAGAGCGGGTTCAAAGAAAAGTAAGCCAATCGTAAGTAATGGACAAGTTTAGCAAGTTCCAGTGTTTGGCTTGGATCAAATAGATGGGCGGTGAACTTTATCGATTACGGCCGCGTCCACGCGATGTCGCAATGACAGACAGGCGGCCAGCACCCCCAGCACCAGACCGGCCAACACATCCACCGCCACATGCTGGCGCGTGGCCAGAGCGGAATATACGATGCCGATACACCACACCCAATTGAAGATGAGTATCCACAGGGGCGCGCCAAAGCGGCGCAGCAAGCGATGCAACCAGATACCCGAAAAAACGGCGGTGGCAACGTGAAGCGAAGGGCAGGCATTGCCCGACGCATCCATGCTTTTGAGGAAATCCACGCCGGGATACTGAGCCCAGTCGATATTGGCTGCGGGTACTACCGTGGGCCAGAAGTAGAAGACGATCAGCCCTGCAAGGCACGTTCCGGCCATGGCCATACCGTAGCCATATAGCTCGCGCGGCGTCGCCAGAAGCGCCGGGGGGAGAGAGACATAGACCCACAGTGATATGTACATGGGCAAGGCCAGGGGCTGAAAGCCGAACAGGCGATCCAGCAAGGTGATGGGCATCACCGTTGTCGGGTAGGCCGGGTCTTTCAGCAAATGGAAGTACGCACCGAAAAACAGGCTGATGAAAAGCGTCGTTCCGATGCTCTTGAGATACACATGCCTGGATATTACCGCTGCAGCTTGATGGTACCAGGGCGTCTGCTGACTGTTTCCGTTCAAGGCTTGCTCTCCATGGAATGCTGCAATACCGGCACGAGTCATGCAAGGGCTTGACGCAAGGTGACAAAACGCAGATCAGCTGCTCTAGCTGCGGCCAGAACGGCGGGGAGCACTTCGAGAATAACGGGGATGCCGCCCTGCGTGCGTGCAGCGTTGCCATCGTGCACCAGAAAAATGGCACCCGCTCGCAGGCCGCGCAACAGCCTGCTTGTTACGCGCTCAACGTCGCCGGTGCGGGTGTCGAAACCGCGCACGGACCAGCTGGCAAGCCGCAGCCCCAGTCGCGCGAGCACCGGGTCGAGAAAAGGATTGCGCAATCCGGCGGGGGCGCGAAAGAACAAGGGACGCTGGCCGGTAATCGTAGTGAGCGTTTCCTGGGCGGCCTGCAATTCGCGCATGACGCCGGAATATCCCATCAGCGCAAAATGATGGCGGTGATGCTGGCTGTGGTTTTCCACGGCATGGCCACGGCGCACGATTTCCCGGCATAAGTCCGGGTAACGCGCGGCTTTTGCACCGACGCAGAAGAAGGTAGCCTGGGCAGCGTAACGATCCAGCATATCCAGTACCCGCGGAGTGACGACGGGATCGGGGCCGTCGTCGATGGTCAGCGCGATGTTATTTTTGGCGGCGGCCACAGCGGGCAGCTGTGTCCAGTTCGGCCCCAGCCAGTGGCTGCGTGGCCACAGGCCGACCAGCGTGATCAGGACATGATTGCCAAGCACGGCGCCCAGCGCCCAGCGCCACTGCCCAGGTTCGGCGACGACGACGATCAAGGCCAGCAGATGCAGCGCGATGGATGCGCGGATCAACGGCGTGGGCTGCCAGCGTGAATTACGCATTGGCTTGCCTGGCGAAAATCGCGGAATAAATCAGCACGAGGATGACCCCCGGTGCCACGGTTACGCCCATTGCCTGCAATATCGACAGGTTGGAAAAAGAAAGCAGGCCAAAACCTGCGACGGTGGTGAGGTTGGCAAACAGCATCGAGGC
Source organism: Burkholderiales bacterium (assembly GCA_017880745.1). Classification (GTDB taxonomy): domain Bacteria; phylum Pseudomonadota; class Gammaproteobacteria; order Burkholderiales; family SG8-39; genus 2-12-FULL-64-23. The sequence goes on along the minus strand of JADGRR010000015.1, from coordinate 522 downwards.
AAGAGTGCGGGGCGAAACGGTGCCGCCAATCGGTCCGGGCTCAGCCATTGTTCCCTCTTCCAGCGGGGGCGGGTTGGGCATAACCGGCGATTTGGCTGACGTTGTTTGCGAGCCTGGTCGATTGGTTGGTGGCTCCATCAGAGGGTGCTCTGCTCGATCAAAAAACAGGGCGTAATTGGAGCCCACCGCGACCACCAACAGCAGGCCCACCAGATGCAGAATAATCAATTGCTGCCCAAACAAGGTCAATCCCGCCGTGACGGTGATAACCGCGGCGGCAAGCGGCGCGATGATGCGTACCACGCGCATGGGTGAGCGTAAAACCAATAGCAGCAATCCGACAATCGCAACCAGCCCGCCCAGCGACAACACGATGGCTTCGTCCAAGTAGCCGGAATACAGCTGATCGGACTCGGCTTTCATGTCCACGAACAGAACATCGGGCAATCCCGTGGCGCTCAACGCAGCGCGAATTCGACTTGCGTTGATGCCGGCACCCTTGGGTGCGGTCAGCGGCAATAA
>JADGRR010000276.1 GCA_017880745.1 Burkholderiales bacterium | reverse complement strand
ACGAGCGCATCTTCAAGAAGGGCTCGATCGGTGTGATTTCCCGGAGCGGCAGCCTGGGCGTGCTTATGTGTCTCAACATCGTCCGGGCCGGCTACGGCGAATCCGCCTTCGTCGGCATCGGCGGCGATCCGATCATCGGCACCACCACGCGCGACGCGCTCATCGCCCTAGACAATTTTCCCGGTACCGAGGCCGTCGTCATGGTAGGGGAGATTGGCGGTTCGATGGAAGAGGAGGCAGCCGTTTACGCCAAGACCATGACCAAGCCCGTGGTTGCCTTCATTGCCGGCGGCGCCGCGCCCAAGGGCAAGAAGATGGGGCACGCCGGCGCCATCGTCATGGGCAACAAAGGAACCTACGCCTCCAAGCGCTCGGCGCTCGAAGCCGCCGGGGTTACCGTGTTGGATACGCCGTCCGATGTGGGCGCGGCGTTGAAAGCCGGGCTCGGACGCTAAAGCCGATGGTGCGCGCCCGGCGGCCTCTCGGCCGGCTATCCCGTAGACCGAGAGATCGGTAACGATTCAGGGCATGCCAGCACACGCGACAGACAAGGACGCATTGCGCTACGACGTTGCCGCCTGGGTGCTGGCGGCGCTGGCGCTGTGGCTAGTGCTCAGATTGCATCTGCTGGCCGGACTGCTGTCAGGTCTGCTGGTGTATGAGCTGGTGCACATTCTCGCACCGCGGCTTTATCTCGGCTCGCGCAGGGACGATAAGCGCAAGCTCGCTGCTGTGGCTCTGGTCACCGTCATCGTCGTAGTGTCGTTCACGGCGCTGATCTTCGGTGCGGTCGCCTTCTTCCGCAGCGATGCGGGCAGTCTGCCGGTGCTGCTGCAGAAAATGGCCGAGATCATCGAGAGCTCGCGCGCCATGCTCCCCGATTGGGCGCGGGAGTACATGCCCGGCGACGCGGAAGGCCTGAAGCTGGCGGTGGCGGTTTGGCTGCGCGAACACGCGGGCGAAATGCAGCTCGCCGGCAAGGAAGCCGGTTTGGCTTTGGTGCACATCCTGATCGGCATGGTGATCGGTGCCTTGGTGTCTCTGAGGGAAGCCAGCGCCGCCCAGAGGTATCGCCCGCTGGCGCGCGCGCTGGCCGAACGCGTTGCGCGCTTGGGCCAGGCATTCCGCCGCATGGTCTTTGCCCAGGTGCGCATCGCCGCGCTCAATACGCTGTTCACCTGCGTTTATCTCGCTCTGATCTTGCCTCTATTCGGCGTCCATCTGCCGCTGATCAAGACCATGATCGCTATTACCTTCGTCGCCGGCCTGCTGCCGGTGGTGGGCAACCTGATCTCGAACACCGTGATCGTCGTGGTCAGCTTGAGCCACTCGCTCGACGCGGTCGCGGGCTCGCTCGCTTTCCTGATCGCGGTGCACAAATTTGAGTACTTCCTCAACGCCCGCATCGTTGGTGCGCAGATCCGCGCCAGTGCATGGGAACTGCTGCTCGCCATGCTGGTGATGGAAGCCGCGTTCGGCATCGCGGGCGTGGTGGCGGCGCCGATCTATTACGCCTATCTCAAGGGCGAACTGGCCGATCGCGGGCTGATCTGAGCCCCCGGGCCCGCCCCCGGCGGCGCAAAGCCTGCTACCAAGAGCCTTCTCCTGTTGACTCGTCCTTGATTTTGTTTGTATAATCCCGCCTCTTTGCGATATCCGGGGCGGCCAAGCGTGGATAGGTCGTCCCGGTTCTATTTCGGAACATCAAATAATGCCAACAATCAATCAGTTAGTTCGCAAGCCGCGAGAGCGCGTCACGGCCAAGAGCAAGGTGCCCGCTCTTGGGAATTCGCCACAAAAGCGCGGCGTTTGCACGCGTGTCTACACCACCACTCCGAAAAAGCCGAACTCGGCGCTGCGCAAGGTCGCGAAGGTGCGCCTTACCAACGGCTTCGAGGTCATCAGCTACATCGGCGGCGAGGGCCATAACCTGCAAGAGCACTCGGTGGTGCTGATCCGCGGTGGCCGGGTGAAAGACCTGCCGGGGGTGCGCTACCACATGGTGCGCGGCAGCCTGGACACGCAAGGGGTGAAGGACCGCAAGCAGAGCCGTTCCAAATACGGCGCGAAGAAGCCCAAGGCGGCGTAACAGCTGTTTTTGATTGTGAATGCTTGGTGTTGAATCGGGCAGCAGACGCACGGAAATAGATTGCCGCATTCAATATTGACGATTAAATATTCGACATTGAGGTCATAAAGTGCCACGACGCAGAGAAGTTCCCAAGCGCGACATTCTTCCGGATCCGAAATTCGGCAATCAGGACGTCGCCAAATTCATCAATGTGCTGATGACTCGCGGCAAGAAGTCGGTTGCCGAGAGCATCATCTACCGCGCGTTCACCGCGATCAAGACCAAGTCCGGCAAGGATCCGATCGAAGTGTTCGGCCAAGCGGTTTCCAACGTCAAACCCATGGTCGAGGTGAAGAGCCGCCGCGTCGGCGGCGCGAACTACCAGGTGCCGGTGGAAGTGCGCCCGGTGCGGCGTGTGGCCCTGGCGATGCGCTGGCTGCGCGAGGCGGCGCAAAAGCGCAGCGAGAAATCGATGGACCTGCGCCTGGCGAACGAACTGATGGAAGCGGCCGAAGGCCGCGGCAGCGCGATGAAAAAACGCGATGAGGTGCATCGCATGGCGGAAGCGAACAAGGCATTCGCGCACTACAGATTCTAGGCGCCAACGCGCCAAGAACTCCGACGATACAAGCGGAATTTTCGACTTAACTCACTGCCGGATCTGACCGGACCAGCCAGATAATTTCCTGGTGTCCACCGCGTCTTGGCAGTCAAAGGCTTTTAAGGCTCTTACCGTGGCACGCAAAACCCCAATCGAGCGCTACCGCAACATCGGCATCAGTGCCCACATTGACGCCGGCAAAACCACGACCACAGAACGCATCCTGTTCTACACCGGCGTGAATCACAAGATCGGGGAGGTGCACGACGGCGCCGCGACCATGGACTGGATGGAGCAGGAACAGGAACGCGGCATCACCATCACGTCCGCGGCCACCACCTGTTTCTGGAAGGGCATGGACCTGTCCTATCCGGAGCACCGCATCAACATCATCGACACTCCGGGCCACGTCGACTTCACCATCGAAGTGGAGCGTTCCCTGCGCGTGCTCGACGGCGCGTGCATGGTGTACTGTGCCGTGGGCGGGGTGCAGCCGCAGTCGGAAACCGTGTGGCGCCAGGCCAATAAGTACAAGGTGCCTCGGCTCGCGTTCGTCAACAAGATGGACCGCCAGGGCGCGGACTTCTTCAAGGTCTACAGCCAGATGAAGAGCCGGCTCAAGGGAAACCCCGTGCCGTTGCAGCTGCCTATCGGCGCCGAGGAGAAATTCGAGGGTGTGATCGACCTGGTCAGGATGCAGGCGATCTACTGGGATGATTCGACGCAGGGGATGAAGTTCGACATGCGCGACATCCCGGCGGATCTGCTTGCCGAGGCCAAGGAATGGCGCGAGAAAATGGTCGAGGCCGCGGCCGAAGGCGACGACGAGCTGATGCATAAGTATCTTGAAGGCCACGCTCTGTCGGTTGAGGAAATCAAGAAAGGCCTGCGCCTGCGCACCATCAAGAACGAGATCACGCCTATGCTGTGCGGCTCGGCGTTCAAGAACAAGGGCGTGCAGGCGATGCTGGACGCCGTTATCGACTACATGCCGGCGCCGGGCGACGTCCCGCCGGTCAAGGGCGAGGACGATGGCGGCAAGCCCCAGGCGCGCAAGCCCGACGACACCGAGCCGTTCTCGGCGCTCGCGTTCAAGATCATGACCGATCCCTTTGTCGGGCAGCTCACGTTCTTCCGCGTTTATTCCGGCGTGCTCAACTCGGGCGACACGGTCTATACCTCGGTGCGCGGGCGTAAGGAGCGCATCGGCCGCCTGCTGCAGATGCACGCTAACGAGCGCGCCGAGATCAAGGAAGTGCGTGCCGGCGATATCGCCGCCGCCGTAGGCCTGAAGGATGTCACCACCGGCGAAACGCTGTGCGATCCGAAGCAGATCATCATCCTGGAGCGTATGGTGTTCCCGGACCCGGTGATCCACGTTGCGGTGGAACCCAAGACCAAGAGCGACCAGGAGAAGATGGGCGTTGCTCTCAACCGCCTGGCGCAGGAGGACCCGTCGTTTCGCATGCGCACCGACGAGGAAACCGGCCAGACCATCATCTCCGGCATGGGCGAACTGCACCTGGAGATCATCGTCGACCGCATGAAGCGCGAGTTCGGCGTGGAAGCTAACGTCGGCGCGCCGCAAGTGGCTTACCGCGAGACCATCCGGCGCGTGTGCGAGGAGATCGAAGGCAAGTTCATCAAGCAGTCCGGCGGCCGTGGTCAGTACGGCCACGTCTGGCTCAAGGTCGAGCCGCAACCGGCGGGCAAGGGCTTCGAGTTCGTCGACGCGATCAAGGGCGGCTCGGTGCCGCGCGAGTACATTCCGGCGGTACAGCGCGGCCTGGTGGAAACGCTGCCCGCCGGCGTGCTTGCCGGCTACCCCGTGGTGGATGTGAAGGTGACGCTGTTCGACGGCTCGTATCACGAGGTGGACTCGAACGAAAATGCCTTCCGCATGGCCGCCTCGATGGCGTTCAAGGACGGCATGCGCAAGGCTTCCCCGGTGCTGCTCGAACCGATTATGGCGGTCGAAGTGGAAACGGCGGAAGAGAAAATGGGCGATGTCATGGGCGACCTGTCGTCGCGCCGCGGCGTCATCCAGGGCATGGACGATCTGCCAGGAGGCAAGGCCATCCGCGCCGAGGTGCCGCTGGCCGAGATGTTCGGCTACTCGACGACGTTGCGCTCGCTCACGCAAGGGCGCGCCACCTACACCATGGAATTCAAGCATTACGCTGAAGCGCCGAAGACCGTGGCCGAAGCAATCATCAACAAGAAATAACCGGGAACGATCATGTCAAAAGCTAAATTTGAGCGTACGAAGCCGCACGTGAACGTAGGGACGATAGGTCATGTGGACCATGGGAAGACGACGCTGACGGCGGCGATC
>JADGRR010000275.1 GCA_017880745.1 Burkholderiales bacterium | reverse complement strand
ACATACCGCTCCCTCCGCCCGGACCCGGGCCGGGCAAGCCCATGAGCAAGGAATACAGCGATCCCAGCCCGGTCACGCCGATCCAGCCGGTACAGCTCGGGCCGGACGACACATTCCAGTTCCGCTGCCACAAGGGCATCGCCTGTTTCAACAAGTGCTGCCAGAACATCGACATCATGCTCGCGCCCTACGACGTGCTGCGGCTGAAGAAGCGCCTCGGACTTTCGGCGCGCGATTTTCTCGACAATTTCACGCGCGATTTTCAGATGGACGGCCACGGCATGCCCGGGCTGAAGCTCGCGACCAAGGACGAATCGCCCGCCTGCGTGTTCCTCACCCCCGAGGGTTGCGGCGTATACGCCGACCGGCCCTCGGCCTGCCGCTACTACGCGCTCGGCCTGCTGTCGATGCGCAAGAAGGACTCGCCCACCGACGAGGACTCCTATTTCGTGGTGAAGGAAGACCATTGCCTCGGCCACCAGGAGCCGAAGACGCAGACGGTGCGCGACTACCGCAGGGAACAGGGACTGGAAGACTACGACGCGATCAATCGCGAATGGCGGCAGATCGTGCTGAAGAAGCGCTCCAGCGGCCCGACCGTGGGCAAGCCGTCCGAGCGCAGCATGGAGCTGTTTTTCCTGGCGAGTTACAATATCGACGGCTTTCGCGAATTCATTTCCACTCCCGGCTTCACCGAGTTGTTCGAACTCGATCCGGCGGAAAAGCAGGCGCTTCTTGAGAACGACGAGGCGCTGCTGCGCTTTGCCTTTCGCTTCCTCAAGCAGGCGCTGTTCGGGGAGATCAGCATCCCGGTGCGCGCCCACGCGTCCGAGAAGCGACGCGAACGCTATCGCCAGAGAGTGGAGCAGGCAGAGCGCGATGCCGCCGAACGCAAGTCGATCGATCAGGACCAGCAGTACGAGAGCCTGAAGTACGAGAGCCAGAACGACGAATGAACGACCTGCACGACACCCGGCGGCTCGACGCCGATCTCGACCGCATCGAAACCGAGCCCTACTACGAGCCGGTGGGCGGCGAGGTGGCGCTGTTCGAGGCGGCCTGGGCGAGCAGGGTGCCGGTGCTGTTGAAGGGGCCGACGGGCTGCGGCAAGACGCGCTTCGTCGAGCACATGGCCTGGCGCCTGGCGCGGCCGCTGGTGACGGTATCCTGCCACGACGATCTCACCGCCTCCGACCTCGTGGGGCGCTACCTGATCGTCGACAACCAAACCGTGTGGGTGGACGGGCCGCTCGCGCGCGCGGTGCGCTCGGGGAGCCTGTGCTATCTCGACGAGATCGTCGAAGCGCGCAAGGACACCACCGTGGTGATCCACCCGCTCGCCGACAGCCGCCGTATCCTGCCCATGGAAAAGCGCGGCGAACTGCTGCGCGCGCCGGCGGAATTCATGCTGATCCTGTCCTACAACCCGGGCTACCAGAGTGTACTAAAGGAATTGAAGCATTCGACCCGCCAGCGCTTCGTCGCGATCGAGTTCGACTACCCGCGCGCCGACCTGGAGGCGAGGATCGTCGTCACCGAGACCCGCATCGATGCTTCAACGGCCGAGCGCCTGGTGAAATTTGCCGCCATGACGCGTAACCTGAAAGGCAGCGGACTGGACGAAGGCGCGAGCACGCGCCTCTTGGTACACGCAGCGCAACTGATGCAGCGCGGCGTCGCGCCCCGCGCCGCGTGCGCGGCGGCGATCTCGCTCGCCTTGAGCGACGATCCGGAAATGCTTGCCGCGATCGACGAACTCGCCAGCGCGGTGTTCTGACAAAAGGCTTTCACTGCTTGCGGTGATATCTCCCTGCTGCGCAAACGGCGCCGATGCTTTCAGAGCAAGCAAGACTCTCCACCGCCGAGATCGAGGAACAGCTCGACGACATTCTCTGCGCCGCACTGTCGTCGCGACGCAGCGCGGCCGCGATTGCGGCGGGGATCGCGCCGCTGCCCCGCGCACAGCAGGAATTCGTGCTCGCCTGGGCCCAGGTCGCGGCGCAGAACGTGGCCGAACTCGGCTACCAGTTCACGGCGCAGGCGCCGCAGGCTCTCGCGCTGTTCGGCCGCAGCGGAACCGAGAAGTGGCTGCTGCATGCGCTGGACGCGTACGACAAGGAAGGCCTGTACCCCGCCTGCGCCGCGCTGAAGGACCTTGCCGGCTTCAAGCGCCGCACCGACGCGGCCGGCGAGGGCGTGGCGCTGGCCGAGGTGGCGCGCGTGCTCGAGCTATTCCTGCGCGGCCTCGCCGGACGCAGGCTGCAACTCGAACCCGCCGGCGACACCTGGACCAACACCGAAACCATTTTCCTGCCCGAACGCATCGCCGCGTATCCTGCGCGCGAGCAGAACTTTCGCCTGTACAAGGCGATCGCGGTGCACCACTGGGCGCAGGCGCGTTACGGCAGCTTTAACGTCGACTTGAGGCCGGTGCTCGCGGACTATGCCGTGCGCGAACGCGCCCGGGCGTGGCTCAATCTGCTCGAGGCGATCCGGCTGGAAAGCCAGATAGGACGCGGGTTTCCGGGCCTCGCCGCCTTGCTCGCTTCGCTCCGCCCGAAGCTTTCGGCGAGCCTTGCCGCGGTGCAGGAGCGGCTGGCGCAAGCCGACGCCTCGGTCGGCGACAGCATCTTGCTGCTGCGCAAGTTCTATCCGCTGCCGCTGCCTGAGCCGTTCCCCTACATGGGCAGCCTGCATCCGGAGCGCGCGGCCGAGGCGCGCGATGAGCGCATCGCGAGGGAACGGCGCGCCCTATACACTGAACTCGCGCAATTGCGACTGGCGGTGCAGGCGGAGCGGCGCGAACTGGAGCCGGGCGAGTCCGAGCTCGATGTGGAGAGTTCCTTCGAAACCCTGGAGTTCGAGCTGAAGATCGACGGCGAGGCGGTGGCGCCGCCGCAGGAAGTCGCCAAGCTGATGCGTTCCATCATCCAGGATTTCGGCGAGATCCCCGAGGAGTACCTGCTTGCCTCCGGTCCCGGCGCCTATTCGGGCGGGGACCTGCCCGAGGACGAAGCCGCGGGCGAGCTCACCGAAACCCGCGCCGCGGGCGGCAGGCTGTACGACGAATGGGATTTCCGCCGGCGCGACTACCGCAAGGACTGGTGCGTGCTGTTCGAGTCCGACGTGCTGCCGGGCGATCCGGGCTTCGTCGCGGCGGTGCGCGCGCGCTACGCCGGCCAGATCGCCCAGCTGCGGCGCCGCTTCGAGGCGCTGCGCGGCGAAGACAGGCTGGCGCGGCGCCAGCATGAGGGCGAGGACATCGACTTCGACGCCGTGGTCGAGGCCTATGCCGACCGCAAGAGCGGCATCGAAGCCTCCGAGCGGCTGTTCGTGCAGCGCCAGCGCACCGAGCGCAACATCGCCGTCATGTTCATGGTCGACATGAGCGGTTCGACCAAGGGCTGGATCAATGCGTGCGAGCGCGAGGCGCTGGTGCTGCTGTGCGAGGCGCTGGAAGCGCTGGGTGACCGCTACGCCATCTACGGCTTTTCCGGATGGACGCGCAAGCGCTGCGACATCTATCGCATCAAGACCTTCGGCGAGCCCTATGGCGAGGCGGTGCGCGGCCGCATCGCCGGGGTCGAGCCGCGGGACTATACCCGCATGGGCGTGGCGATCCGCCATCTCACACGGATCCTGAACGAAGTCGAGGCGAAGACGCGCATCCTGTTCACGCTGTCCGACGGCAAGCCCGACGATTTCAGCGACGGCTACCGCGGCGACTACGGCATCGAGGACACGCGCCAGGCGCTGATCGAAGCGCGCCAGTCCGGCATCCATCCGTTCTGCGTCACCATCGACGAAGAGGCGCGCGACTACCTGCCGCACATGTACGGTCCGGCGAGCTGGGTGCTGATCGACGATGCGGGCCAGTTGCCGCTGAAGACGGCGGACGTATACCGGCGCCTGACCAGCTGAAGTGGCTTCGGCACAAACGTGCCTTGCGCGCGTATTTACCGGGTCTTGAATGTCGTCACATGCCATGAGCGGATTTGCGCGCTGCGCGCGCCAACCGTGTTTTCTGTACCGATAAAAAGCGCATCCGTACAGAAAACACGGTTATGTATAAAAGCGAATGCGGGTTGGGTTTGCTTTTTGTCCAAGATCGCCGATTGTGCGCGGATGTACTTTTCATCTGCGCACAATCGGCGATCCGCGCGGACGGTTTTTCGTCCGCGCAACAGCGCAGCTCTGCAGCTACGGGAAGGTACGGGTCAGGTCGCCACGCATAAGCATGAATCGCGCGCGTCAGATCAACACTTGGGCAAAAGCCGCGCCTGCATTACAATCAATTCCTGCCGCGGGGGCGTTGCCCCGATCCGGTACATCCGATCCAACTTACCAATCTTACTTCCTGGAGTTCCCTGTTGCAGATCGTCTGTCTTGATTTGGAAGGCGTCCTGATCCCCGAGATCTGGATCGAATTTTCGCATCGCACCGGCATTCCGGAGCTGGCGAAGACCACGCGCGACGAGCCCGATTACGACAAGCTGATGCGCGGCCGCCTGGACATCCTGGACGCGCGCGGACTCGGCCTGCCCGACATCCAGAAAGTCATCGCCGGCATGCGCCCGCTCTTGGGCGCGCGCGAATTCCTCGACTGGCTGCGCGCAGAATGCCAGGTGGTGATTCTGTCGGACACCTACTACCAGTTCGCGGCGCCGCTGATGCGAGCGCTTGGCTACCCGACGCTGTTCTGCCATGAGCTGGTGGTCGAGCCCGGCGGCCGCGTGCGCGATTACCGGCTGCGCATGCAGGACCAGAAGCGCGCTTCGGTGAAAGCGTTCAGGGAACTCAATTTCCACACCATTGCCGCCGGCGATTCCTACAACGACACGACCATGCTGGCCGAGGCCCACGCCGGGATCCTGTTCTGCCCGCCCGCCAACGTGGCGGCCGAGTTTCCGCAGTTCCCGGTCACGCGCAATTACGATGAACTGCGCCGGGCAATCCTCGCTGCGGGCAAAGCCTGAAGACCCAATCGGGACGGGCATTTCCAGCCGATTGCGGTCTGGATGGTTCAATCAAGGGGAAAACTTCGGCGATCCACTCGGATTTGGATTCGACGGCAGC
>JADGRR010000274.1 GCA_017880745.1 Burkholderiales bacterium | reverse complement strand
TGCGCTTGCCCGCGTCGAAGGAGATTTCCTCCAGCAGCTTTTCCATCACCGTATACAGGCGCCGCGCGCCGATGTTTTCGGTTTTCTCGTTGACGGCGTGGGCAATCTCGGCCAGGCGCTTGATGCCCTCGGGTTGGAACTGGAGCTTCACGCCTTCCGTTTCGAGCAGCGCCTGGTACTGGCGGGTGAGACAGGCATCGGTCTGCGTGAGGATGCTCTCGAAATCCGCGACCGACAGCGAATCGAGCTCGACGCGGATCGGCAGGCGCCCCTGCAGTTCGGGGATGAGATCCGAAGGTTTGGCCATGTGGAACGCGCCGCTGGCGATGAACAGGATGTGGTCGGTCTTGACCATGCCGTATTTGGTGGACACCGTGGTGCCCTCGACCAAGGGCAGGAGGTCGCGCTGCACGCCCTGGCGCGACACGTCGGCGCCGGCGATCTCGGAGCGGCTGGCGATCTTGTCGATCTCGTCGATAAAGACGATGCCGTTCTGTTCGGCGTTGGCAAGCGCATGGGTCTTCAGGTCCTCGTCGTTCACCAGCCGTGCCGCTTCTTCTTCGGCGGCAAGCTTCAGCGCCTCGCGGATTTTCAGCTTGCGCGTCTTCCTGCGACTGCCGGACATATTCTGGAACATGCCCTGGATCTGCGAGGTCAGTTCCTCCATCCCGGGCGGAGCAAAGATTTCCATTTGCGCCGGCGACGCGGCCACTTCGATCTCGATCTCCTTGTCGTCCAGCTCGCCTTCGCGCAGCTTCTTCCTGAGTTTCTGCCGCGTCGCCGATGTTTCCGTGCTTTCCGGGGTGACGGATGCGCTCGCGTCCTGCCCGTCGAACGCGACTGCCCGGCGGGCCTGCGGCAACAGCGCATCGAGGATGCGCTCCTCGGCTGCATCCTCGGCTCTTGCTTTCACCTTGCGCATGGCCTGCTCGCGCGTCTGCTTGACGCTGATCTCGACCAGATCGCGCACGATGGTATCAACGTCGCGGCCGACGTAGCCGACTTCGGTAAACTTGGTCGCCTCGACCTTGATGAAAGGTGCGTCGGCGAGCTTGGCCAGGCGCCGCGCGATCTCGGTCTTGCCCACCCCGGTCGGCCCGATCATGAGAATGTTCTTCGGCGTGATTTCGTGGCGCAGGGGCTCGGCCACCTGCTGCCGGCGCCAGCGATTCCTGAGGGCGATGGCGACCGCGCGCTTGGCGCGATCCTGGCCGATGATGTGCTTGTCCAGTTCGTGGACGATTTCCTGCGGGGTCATTTGCGACATGGCTTGTTTCCGGGTGCGGCAGGAGCGGACGGTGCCGGTCTTACGCCTCTCGCCTCACTCAAGGGTTTCGATCACAATCTGCTGGTTGGTATAAATGCAAATATCGGCGGCGATGCCGAGCGACTTGGCGACGATTTCCTTCGGCGCGAGCGTGGTGTTTTCGAGCAGCGCCCGCGCCGCCGACTGCGCATAAGGCCCGCCCGAACCGATGGCGATCAGGCCGAGTTCAGGCTCGAGCACGTCGCCCACGCCGGTGATAATGAGCGAGGTTTCGCGATCCGCCACCGCCAGCATCGCTTCCAGGCGCCGCAAAATGCGGTCAGTGCGCCAGTCTTTCGCCAGCTCCACCGCCGAGCGCAACAGGTTGCCCTGATGCTTCTCCAGCTTGGCCTCGAAGCGCTCGAACAGCGTGAATGCGTCGGCCGTGCCGCCGGCAAAGCCGGCCAGGATTCGGTCATGATACAGGCGCCGCACCTTGCGCGCGCCGGCCTTGATCACGATATTGCCCAAGGTAACTTGGCCATCGCCGCCGAGCGCGACGGTTTGGCCGCGTCGCGCGGACAGAATGGTGGTGCCGCGGAATTGTTCCATAAGGGGTGGGATGGCGCAGTGAATATTGGAAGGTTGGGGCGGTTTTACGGGAATCAACCCGGCTATTGGTCAATGGGCGGGCCGGCGCTCCAGGCCGGCGGCAAGCACCGCTACCAGCGCCATCGCCCATACGATCATGGCGCCGGATGGCAGATCCAGCCACAAGGACGCCAGCAGGCCAAGCGCATAGCCCAGCAAGCTGACCGTGTAGGCTTTCAGATGGCGGCGGCGCGACGCATAGTACGTCGCCAGACCCGGCACGACCAGGGAAGTGAACACGAGGTAGAGCCCGACCAATTGCACCGAAAACGTCACGGCACAGGCGAACAGTGCGTAAAAGCCGACCCGCCCGAGGCGCGCGCCCAAAGCCAGCCAGAGCGTCAAAATTGACGCATAAATCAGGGCTTCCAGCGGCAGCCTCGCCGGACTCACCCACAGGATCTGGCCCACGAGCAGATCCTTGAGATGCTCCCCGCCGTGGGGGTTGCTGGCGAGCAACAGGACGGCGCCGCTTGCGCCGAGCACAAACACCACGCCGATGATCGCCTCCTGCACTTCGGGCCAGCGCCGCTCGGTCCAGGTGAGCAGGAACGCCGTGACCAGCGCGGCGGCGAGGGCTGAAATCTGCACCGCCACGCCTTGCGGCTCCCAACCGAGGTAATCGGCGAAAATCACACCGACGCCCGCGATCTGCGCCACGGCAAGGTCGATGAACACGATGCCGCGCTTGAGCACCTCGAAGCCGAACGGAACCAGCGCCGCCGTGACCAGCAGTCCCGCGATGAACGCCGGCCCGAGTATCGACAGAACCGCCACTGGATCGCTCATTTCAGCACCGCCAGCAGCCGCGCGAGGGTGTCGTCGAACAGGCCGAACAGATCTTTCGCCCCTTCGCTGCCACCGACGGTGAACGGCAGCATGACCGCGGGTATTTTGGTGCGCTCCGAGAGGAATTCGGCCGCCTGGGAACTATTGTAGGCCATGTACACGATCACCTTGGCCGGTTCGGCCTGCATGCGCGCGACCAGATCGGCAAGGTGCGCGGTCGTCGGCGGTATGCCGGGCTTGGGTTCCAGGCTGCCGACTTCGCGCAGGCCCAGCCATGCGTTCAGATATGCCATGTTCTTGTGATATACGACCATGGTCAGCCCCCTTAACGGCGCCGCCTCGGCCTCCCAGCGCCGAATCGCATCGCGCCAGCGCGCAAGGAATGCCGCGGTGCGCGTGCGGTAGGCGCCGGCATTGGCCGGATCAAGTTGCGCCAGTCGGTCGCCCAACACTTGCGCGATCGTCGCGAGATTGTGCGGATCGAGGTGGATATGCGGGTTACCCGCCGGGTGGATATCCCCAAGGGATCGGTCGAGAGTCTTCGGGATCTCGAGTCTGGGCACCAACTGCGAGGTTTCGATGTACCCGGGCTTCCCGGGCTGGATCCGCTCATTGCCGGATTGCCTCAACAGCAGCGGCAGCCAGCCGACTTCCAGCTCGGAACCCGTGCACACCACCAGGTCGGCGTTCCTCGCCCGAGCGATCAGGCTCGGCCTGGCCTCGATGTGGTGGGCATCCTGCAACGCAGTGGTGGCGCTTGATACGGCAGCGTTGTCGCCGGCAAGTTCCTGCACCAGAGCGCCCCATTCGGGCTCGCACGCGAGCACCTTGAGCGCCGCCGTCGCCGGCTGCGCCAGCAGCCAGAACCCGACCGCGGTTAGAGTAAGAATTATTTTTTTCATGGTCATCCTCGATTTGGCGTCAGGAGCGGTTTCAGTCATGCTGCAACAGACGGTTAGAAATTGTGCGCACCGTGCGCGCCCAGGCTCACGATGTACTGCAGGAAGACCTGGTTGTCGATCGCGCCCAGCCGCGACTTGTCGCTCGCGAACTGCAGGCGCAGGCGGCTGAATTCGCTCGGATTGAAGTCGAACATCAGGCTGCTGCGCGTTGGGTTGTAGTGCGAATAGATAGGGAAGTCCGCAGCACCGAGCACGCCACTATCCACCTGCCCCAATTTCACGCTGCCCGAGTTCAGGCGGTCGTAGCGGTAGCCGACGCGCCACATCGGCATGAACTGGTACACGCCCTGCGCATACCAGCCCGACTGCGCCGAGCGCAGCGTGCCGGTCTGCGTGCCGGCGAGCGAGGCCGCGGCGGTGTCGTAGGTGAGATTTCCGTCCTCGTTGCGGCGGAAATACTCGCCCTGCAACTTGAAATTGGTATCGGTCGAGTTGCCGTTGGGTGCCCATTTCAGGACGCCGTCGAGTACCCACAGGCGGCTCGCCCCGTTGAAGCTGTTGTTGACCTCCGTGCCGACGGAATTCAAATCGGTATAGCTCCGGTTCTGCGCCGTGGTGCGCAGGTTCGACACCCCCAGACGCCAGGCAGTGCCGGCGCCGATGTCCCCGCCCAGGCGCGCGAACACGTTGGCGGCGCCGGGTCCGTTCTTGTCACGGTTGCTGCCCGGAAAGCTGCGGCCGCGGCCGGCCTCGGCACCCAGTTCGAAGTAGATGTCGGTTGGCGCCAGCCATTTGAGTTGCAGCCCGTCGTCAGCGAGCTGATTGCCGAGAAACGCCTTGCTCGCAAGCGGCGCGTCGCTGAAATCCCAGGCATGGGCGTGGATTTCGTTCTGGTAACCGACGCTGGAAAAGAACCGGCCCGCCTTCAGCGTCAAGCCATTGGACAGCCCGAGCGACTGGATGGTGGCCTCCTCCACGCCGATTCTGTCGTCGGGCTGGAGCGTGGCGATCAAAGTCCCGCGGAAATAGTGATCCACGTTTGCCGCCAACGCGAGTTCGGATTCGCCCAGACTGAAACCGCGATTGCCCGGCGCGACATCGCCCCCGGTCGGGGCGAAGCCGGTGATGCGGAAGCTCGCCGGATCCTGCGACAAATTGCTGTAGACGCCGTTGAGGATCACTGACACCGCGGGATTGAAGGCGGCTTCCGATGCTGGACGAGCGTTGGCCTGGACCGCGGCGGACTCCGCCTTGACCGAGCGCGCCTCCGCGTTAGCGGCGACGCCTTCGGCCTTGGCGGCAACGCCTTCAGCTTGGGCGGCTGCGCCTTCGGCCTTCTGCGACGCGCCTTCCGCCTGCTGCAGGCGTTTCTCCAGCGCTTCGATGCGCTGTTGGTACTCGCGCTTCATCTGTTGGACCTGCTCACGCAGTTCCTTCATTTCTGCATCGGTCACGGCTGCTGCCGTGCCCGGCACTGACAGGGCGGCGGCCA